>JBKPMF010000321.1:0-26794 GCA_046732015.1 Actinomycetota bacterium | reverse complement strand
CGGCACCCTCGGGAGGTGCTGACGCCCGGCCAGGAACCCAGGCTGCTCACCACCGTCGAGCGCAAGGCGTCGTTGATCGAGGCGATGGGCGTCGACGTGCTGGTGGTGCTCCCGTTCACCGCGACGTTCTCGCGGGTCCCGGCCGAGGACTTCGTTCGGGACGTGCTGGTGGGCGGCATCCACGCCGTGCACGCGGCGATGGGGGCGAATTTCACGTTCGGGTTCAAGGCGGCGGGCACCGTCGAGACCCTGCCGGCGATGGGGGAGCCCTACGGCCTGACCGCCGAAGGCGTCGCGCTGTTCGAGCTGGACGGCCGAACGGTGTCCTCGTCCTCGGTGCGGGATGCGTTGTCCGCCGGCGATCTGACGTGGCCGCTCGCGGCGCTGGGACGGCGGTTCGTGCTCGACGGTGAGGTCACCTCCGGGCACGGCCGTGGCAAAGGGCTGGGGTATCCCACCGCCAACCTGCGCACGTGGCCCAGGCTGCTGCTGCCGGGTCAAGGCATCTATGCCGGCGTGGCCGAGGTCGACGGGCTCCGGTACCCCGCGGCGATCGACGTCGGCACCAACCCCACGTTCGGCGTGGAGCCGCTGCACGTCGAGGCGTTCCTCCTCGACTTCGAAGGGGAGGAACTCCGAGGCAAGCCGATCTCGATCGAGTTCTGGGAGCGCCTGCGCGATGAGATCAAGTACGACTCGGTGGAGGCGTTGATCGATGCGATCGCCGTCGACGTCGAACGCACCCGCGAGCTCGTCGACCCGTCGGCTTGACTACCGGTCGGTCCGCAGCAGGCGGATCGCCAGACGCGCCATCAGCAGCAACGGGATCGTGACACCGGCGCGCTGCACCAGTCCGTTGCCCGGCCGCGTCACCCCGCGGGCGAACCAGGCGAGCAACCCCGACCCGGTGGCGGCCGCCACCATCGTGGGGCGAGCGAGGTCCTCGAAGCCCGGTTCGCGCCGGAGCCGCGCCGCCAAGGCGAACAACCCCACCGACGAGGTGAGCGCCCCGACGACCGACGCGGCGTCGTGCACGTCGTTGATCCCCGACTGGCCGGGCGCATGGCCGGGTTGGGGGTGGTTGGACATCCGGTCTCGCCGGAACAGTCCCGCCACCACCATCGCCACGCCCGATGCCCCGATCAGGGCGGGACCGAGGCCTGCTGATCCCTCGGCTGATCCCTCGGCCGACCCTTCGCCACCGAGGCGCTCCTCCAGCGCGGCGGCGAACCCAACCGTGGCCGTGCCGAGCGCGAGGAACCCCATCGTCATGATCGCGGGGTTGTCGGCGTCGGGGGCTGCGAGACCGCTGATGTGCTCGTGGGCCACCGAGTACCCGGGTTGGCGGACCGTGCCCAGCGCCCAGGCGGCGGTGAAGGCCGCGGGTCCGATCAACCCACACAACGCCAGCGCCCGGTGCGTCCTCCCGATCACGGCGCCATCGTAGCGGCGAGCGATCGTGGGAGGATCCGACGATGGGCTCGCTCCGCGGGGTGTTCGTGCGCGTGCTCGCCCGTCTCGCCACCCTCGGGTGGTTCCGCACGGTGGAGCACACCGGCCTGGACCACGTCCCCGAGGACGGGCCCGTGCTGGTGGTCGCCAACCACGGGGGTGGGTTCGTGGATCCGGCGCTCCTGGCGGCCACGCTGCCTCGATTCCCTCGGTTCCTCGCGATGGCCACCCTGTGGAAAACCCCCGCCCGGCCGTTCCTGTGGCTAGCGGGCGCGATCCCCGTCCACCGCTCGGTCGACGGCGGCACCGGAGGCAACCACCACACGTTCGGGGCATGCCATGACGTGCTGGCGGGTGGCGGCGTGATCGGGATCTTCCCCGAGGGCCAGGCGAGCGACGAGCCGCACCTGCTGCCGGTGAAGACGGGGGCGGCCAGGATCGCGATCGGGGCGCGGGCGCGTGGCACACAGGGACTGAAGATCCTGCCGGTCGGACTGATCTACGAAGACAAGGCGAGAGCCAGAGCCGCTGCCTACGTCCGGATCGGCCCGGCGTTGGTGCTGGATGGCTGGATCGAGGAGGCCTTCCCCGGTCGCGCGCCGGGCGGCCACGTGATCGACGATGACGACCACGAGGTCGTCCACGCGCTCACCGAGCAGATCCGCGCCCGGCTCGCCGCGGTGGCGTTGCACTTCGACGATGCGGCGCAGTCGGCCGCCTTGGTGCGTGCCGCCGAGGTGGCCCTGCGCCCGTTGGACTCCGACCCGGGATGGACGCCGCCGCTGGACGATCGCGAGGATCTGGCCGGACGGTTGGCGGCCGCCCCCGCCGACCACGAGCGGTCCGTAGTCAGGGCCGCCGTGGCCTACACCAGGGCATTGGAAGCGAATGCCGTGACCGATCGGGCCGTGGCCGCCGACCCCTCGAGCCATCGGCGCATCCACCTGCTCGGGGACCTGTTGGCGGTGGCGCTGATCCCGTTGGCCGTGGCGGGCGCGGTGATCAACGTCGTGCCCGCGTTGATGACCCGAGTTGCCGGCCGCCCATCTATGGCGCCCGTGACCCGCGCTACGGTGAAGTTCCTGGTGGCGTTCGTGGCCTTCCCGCTCACCTGGGTGGTGTGGCGGTACACCGCCATCGCCGACGAACCCCACCCCTGGCTGCTCACGGCCTTCCTGGGGCCGATCTGCGGGCTGGCGGGAAGTTGGCTGGTCCGTCGTCTGGAGCGCGGATATCGGGCCCGCCTGAGCCTTCGGGAACTGGCGGGCGTCCAGGCATCGCTCATGTCGCTGCGAGCGCGCCGGGCGACACTCGTCGAGGCCGTCGACCGCGCAGCAGGAGCTCAGGGACCGGCGGAAGCCGCGAGGTCATGAACGCATCGCCGCTGGTAGCCTTGGGAACTGACTATGACGACACTCACCAAAGACGAGAAGACGCAGATCATCACGGAGTACGCCCGCGCAGATGGCGACACCGGCTCGGCGGACGTTCAGATCGCGGTCCTGACCAAGCGGATCGCGGACCTCACCGAGCACCTCAAGACCCACAAGCACGACCACGCGTCGCGCCGAGGCCTGCTGAAGATGGTGGGTCGGCGCCGCCGGTTGCTCGACTACCTCATGCACGAGGACATCGAGCGCTACCGCGCGTTGATCGCGCGTCTCGGCCTGCGCCGATAGACGCGGATGACATCGAAGGGGCGCCACGGATAGGCGTTCGTTCGTGAAGGAAGTGATGCGCACGACCCACTGATCCGAACCGCCGGAGGTGGGAGCGACCCGCGGTCGGTTATCAGTAGCGAGCCCCCGGAGACCCGTGAAGGATCCCGGTGGCCCACCACTGAGAATCGGCCGGACCCGCCTCCCGTCTCCATCGACGCGCCAGGAAGTGCCTGCGCGTTCAAGACGAACAAGGAGGAACGGCCCCATGGCCACCACCAACCTTTCCCGGAAGATCGGGAACCAGACCTTGACCTTCGAGACGGGCAAGATGGCCCGCCTCGCCGACGGCGCGGTCATGGTCACCTACGGCGAGACCCAGGTGCTCGGCACGTGCGTCTCGTCCAACCCCCGCGAGGGGATCGACTTCTTCCCGCTCACGATCGATGTCGAAGAGCGGATGTACGCGATCGGCAAGATCC
This sequence comes from Actinomycetota bacterium, assembly GCA_046732015.1. Classification (GTDB taxonomy): domain Bacteria; phylum Actinomycetota; class UBA4738; order UBA4738; family HRBIN12; genus JAOUEA01. The sequence goes on along the minus strand of JBKPMF010000321.1, from coordinate 23,202 downwards.
CGGGCAGCTTCTTCCGCCGCGAAGGCCGGCCCGGCGAGACCGCGATCCTCACCGCCCGCCTGATCGACCGCCCGCTGCGCCCGACGTTCGCCGACGGCTACCGCGACGAGGTCCAGGTCGTCATCACGGTCCTGGGCTCGGACGGGGAGAACCCCTACGACATCCCGGCGATGAACGCCGCGTCGGTCGCCACCTGTCTGGCCGGCCTGCCGTTCGACGGCCCGGTGGCCTCGGTGCGCGTAGCGCTCATCGATGGGCAGTGGACCGTCAACCCGACGTTCGCCGAGACCGAGGAGGCCACGTTCGACGTGGTCGTCGCCGGTCGCCGCAGCGATTCCGGTGATATCGACATCCTCATGATCGAGGGTGAGGCACCCGACAAGACCTGGGAGCTGCTGGCCTCCGGGGCCCAGGCGCCCACCGAGGAGACCGTCGCCGAAGGCCTCGAGGCCGCCAAGCGTGCGATCGCCGAGGTGCTCGAGTTCCAGCAGGAGTTCATCGACGCTGCCGGCGTCACGCCGAAGGAATGGACCCCGCGTCCCCTCTTCGGTGAGGACCTGTACGAGGCGCTGTCCTCGTTCGCGAAGTCGCGACTGGAAGAGTCGATCGTCACGGACAAGGCCGAGCGTGAGGCCAAGCTCGACACGCTCAAGGCCGAGGCCAAGGATCACATGGCCGCCAACTTCGCCGACTTCGACACGCGAGGCAGCGAGTTCGGGCCGGCGTGGAAGCAGCTGCAGAAGAAGGTCATGCGCGCTCGCGTGATCGCCGAGGGCGTCCGGCTGGACGGTCGCGGTCCCAAGGACATCCGGCCGCTGTCGGCCGAGGTGGGCGTGCTCAAGCGGGCCCACGGCTCGGCGTTGTTCAACCGTGGTGACACACAGGTGCTGAACATCACCACGCTGGGCATGCTCCGCATGACCCAGATGATCGACACCCTCGACCTCGAGGACTCCAAGCGGTACATGCACCACTACAACTTCCCGCCGTACTCCACGGGCGAGACCGGCCGCGTGGGTTCACCCCGCCGGCGCGAGATCGGCCATGGGGCGCTCGCGGAGCGGGCCCTCATCCCGGTGATCCCGACCGAGGAGGAGTTCCCCTACGCGCTGCGACTGGTGAGCGACGTGTTGAGCTCGAACGGCTCGACCTCGATGGCCAGCGTGTGCGGTTCGACGTTGTCGCTGATGGACGCGGGGGTGCCGATCAAGGCGCCGGTCGCGGGCATCGCGATGGGCATGATCGCCGACGACGGCAAGTTCGTGACGCTCACCGACATCCTCGGTGCCGAGGACGCGTTGGGCGACATGGATTTCAAGGTGGCCGGCACGCGGGAGTTCGTCACCGCGATCCAGCTCGACATGAAGGTCACGGGGCTGCCCGGCGACGTGCTCGCCGGTGCGCTCCAGCAGGCGCGTGATGCTCGCTTCACGATCCTGGACGTCATGGAAGGCGCGATCGCGATGCCGCGCGAAGAGGTCAACGCCAAGGCGCCGCGCATCATCAGCATCCAGATCCCGGTCGACAAGATCGGTGAGGTGATCGGACCCAAGGGCAAGCGGATCAACGAGATCATCGCGGCCACCGGCGCCGACATCGACATCCAGGACGACGGCACGGTGTTCATCGGCTCCGAGCTCGGCGGCGAAGGTGCCGACGAGGCGGCGCACATGATCGATGAGATCGCGAACCCGCGCCCGGTGCTGGTGGGCGAGCAGTACGACGGGGTCGTGGTCAAGACCACCACGTTCGGCGCCTTCGTGAACCTGGTGCCCGGCCGCGACGGCCTGGTGCACATCTCCAAGCTGGGGCGCGGCAAGCGCCTGAACAGCGTCGAGGAGGCGATCAAGGAGGGCGACAAGATCACCGTCCTGGTCGAGGACATCGACGGCCAGGGCAAGATCAGCCTGAAGCCGGTCGGCGAGGAGTGGGCCATCCCCGAGGGGCAGGCCGACGAATCCGGCGGCGGACGTCCGCGCGGCGACCGTGACCGCGGTGGTCGCGGCGGTGGCGGCGGAGGTCGTGACCGTGGCTCCTCGGACCGCGGCGCTTCGGACCGCGGGTCCTCGGATCGCAGCAGCGGCTCCGGCGACCGTGGTGAGCGCAGCCGAGGCCGTCGCTTCCGCGACGGTGAGGGCGCCAGCCAGGCCACGGGTGGCGAGAGCGCTCCGGCTTCGGCCGACGCACCCGCCGGCGACGCACCCAGCGCCGAGTAGTCGACACCGACGATGCCGATCGCTCGTACCGAGTTCGGCTCGGGCCTGCGAGTGGTCACGGAGCGGATGCCCAGCGTCCGCTCCGTGTCCCTCGGCTTCTGGGTGCTCGCGGGGTCCCGTGATGAAGCCCCGAAGATCAGCGGGTCCAGCCACTTCTTGGAACACCTGCTCTTCAAGGGCACCGAGCACCGAACCGCGCTCGACATCGCCGAGAACTTCGACGCGGTGGGCGGCGACATCAACGCGTTCACGGCGAAGGAGTACACGTGCTATTACGCGCGGGTGCTCGACCGCGACCTGGAGATGGCGGTCGACCACCTGGCCGACATGCTCGAGCACTCGCTGATCCGCAAGGCGGACCTCGACGCTGAGCGCCAGGTGATCTTGGAAGAGATCAACATGCACGAGGACTCGCCGGAGGACGTCGTGCACGATCTGTTCACCGAGACCCTGTGGCCGAATCACCCTCTGGGCCGCCCGATCCTGGGCACCGTGGAGACGATCCGCGCCGCGACGCCCGCCTCGGTGAAGCGCTTCTATCACAAGAACTACGTGCCAGGGCATCTGGTGGTGGCGGCGGCGGGAAACCTGCGTCACGAGGACCTGCTGAAGATGCTCAAGGCGCGCATGGACACGGGTCGGGTCGTTCGCTCGGGTCAGCCGCCCGGCTGGCGCGTGCGCTCGGCCGCGAAGGCCCCGATGCCTTCCGGCCAGGACCTGGTGAAACGACGCAAGACCGAACAGGCCAACATCTGCCTGGGCACGAACGGCCTCGACCGGGCCGATCCTGACCGGTTCGCGTTCCTGATCGTGAACACGGCGCTGGGCGGCGGCATGAGTTCGCGCCTCTTCCAGGAGGTCCGCGAGAAGCGCGGGCTCGCCTACAGCGTGTACAGCTACCACGCGCAGTACACCGAAGGTGGGCTGTTCACCTGCTACGCAGGAACCACACCGGGCCGCGCCGCTGAGGTGATCGGCCTGCTCAGGCGCGAGGTCGCCGACATCCGCGACGGCGGCTTGACCCAGGCCGAGTTCGACCGGGCCAAGGGCCACGTGAAGGGCTCGATGGTCCTGGGTCTGGAGGATCCGGGTGGCCGTATGAGCCGCCTGGGCAAGTCCGAGATCTCCCAGGGCGAGATCCTGTCGGTGAACGAGTCGCTCAAGCGCCTGGACCACGTGTCGCTCGAGGATGCGCGGCGTGTGGCGGAGCGGGTACTGTCGCAACCGATGACCCTGACCGTGCTCGGACCGTTCAACAAGCATGCGTTCCGCGAGGAGACCGTGGCGTGATCCGCGTCGGGGTCGTGGGCGCCGGCGGGCGGATGGGCCGCGAGGTGGCGCGCGCGGTGGGCGCCGATCCTGAGATGGACCTGGTGGCCGCCATCGATCCGAACGCCGCCGGCGACGCCGTCGAAAGGGTCGCCGTGGCGCATGATCTGTCGGCCCTGCTCGACGCCGGTGCCGAGGTTGCGGTCGACTTCACCGCCCCCGAGGCCGTGATGTCCACCCTCCGCTGGACGGTCGGCAACGGCATCCATGCCGTGGTGGGCACCACCGGCATCTCCCCGGCCGACCTGGACGAGCTCCGTTCGCTCACCCACGGTGCGCCGGCCAACGTGTTCGTGGCGCCCAACTTCGCGATCGGCGCCGTGCTGATGATGCGGTTCGCCGAACAGGCTGTTCGCCATCTGCCGGCCGCCGAAGTGATCGAGCTCCATCACGACCGCAAGGTGGACGCACCGAGCGGCACCGCGCTCGCGACCGCGCGCGCGATGGCTGCCGCGCGCGGCGTGGTGCCACCGGCTCCCGGGGGCGACGACGGTCATCCCGGGGCACGCGGCACCGACGTCGACGGCATCCGCGTGCATTCGGTGCGCCTTCCGGGATTGGTGGCCCACCAGGAAGTCATCCTGGGTGGGCCGGGCCAGACGCTGTCGATCCGGCACGACACCACGGATCGTTCGTGTTTCATGCCGGGCGTGCTGATGGCGATCCGGGCGGTCGGGTCCCGCCCCGGACTGACGGTGGGCCTGGACGCGCTCTTGGAGGACGCATGAGCTCGCGCCGCCTCGCGGCCGTCGTCGCGCACCCCGACGACGACACCTTCGGCTGCGCCGGTACCGTGGCGCTGCACACGAACGATCCCGACTTCCATTTCGTGTTGATCCACGTCACCAGCGGTGAGCACGGACAGATCGCCGAAGGCTCAGGCGCCACGCCGGACACGCTGGGCGAGGTCCGGGAAGCCGAAGACCGACGCTCTTGGGAGGTGCTGGGCCGCGTGCCCGACCGGCACGAGTGGCTGCGCGTCACCGATCACGCGGTCGCCGACCACGACACCGATGAACTCGTCGAGCGGATCGCCTCCGTTTTCCGGGAGGAGCAGCCCGATGTGGTGATGACCTTCGGGCCGGACGGCGTCACGGGCCACCCGGACCACATCGCGGTGGGGGAGGTGGCGACGCAGGCGTTCCATCGAGTGCGTGAAGAGGGCGTTCCGGGATTCTCCCGCCTGCTGCACCAGGCGATCCCGCAGTCGATGCTCGACACCTGGAACGAACAACTCGTGGCCCAGGGCAAAGAGCCCATGGATCCGACCCAGATGTACCAACCTCGGGGCGTGCCGGACGAGCAGGTGGGGGTGCGGGTGGACTGCACCGGCGTCGCGATGCGCAAGCTCGCCGCCGTCCGGGAACACGTCACCCAGCGGCAGCAGGCGGCCGAACGCATCGGGAACGAAGCGCAAGAGCTGCAGGCGCTCGCGTTCGAGACCCACGTGGTCGCGTGGCCCTCCACCGACCCGGATGCGATGGTGATGACCGACGTGTTCGAGGGTCTCGAGGTCGGCTGACCCGGCCGGAGGCGACGTGCCTCGGCGGTAGGCTGGCGGCATGGACGTCGAGATCCGCCCCATCACGGACGACGAGTTCGAGGCCTACCTCGTGGCGCTCGAGGTGGCGTTCAGCGCGCGGGTGGAAGACGGCGATCTCGACCGGGAGCGGTCCGTCGCGATCCCCGAACGGTTCCTGGCCGCGTGGGACGGTGACCGGATCGTGGGTGGCGCCGCATCACTGCCCAAACAGATGACCCTGCCGGGCGACCGGATCGCGACCACGGCGTTCGTCACGGCCGTGGGCGTGCAGCCGACCCACCGCCGCCGGGGGATCAACACCGCGCTGATGCGCCAGCAGCTGGACGACATCCATGCGCGGGGCGAGAGCTTCGCCGCGCTCTGGGCATCGGAGGGGAGCATCTACGGCCGGTTCGGGTACGGCATCGCTTCGTGGATCACGGAGCTCACGATCGACGCCGACCGCTCCACATTCGTTCGCGGCTACCGGCCCGAAGGGAGCGTCGAGCTGCTGGTTCGCGACGAGGCGATGCCGGTGATGGAGGCCGTCTACGATGCCGCGCGTCGCACCCGGCCGGGCATGCTCGATCTCGAGGGCGCCTGGTTCGGGTGGCGGTGGTGGCAGCGCGAGCGGGACAAGGACGCGATGGCCTTCTACGCGATCCATCGCGGTGAGCGCGGCGAGGCCGATGGCTATGCCGCCTACGTGGTCAAGCACGAGTGGCCCGACTCCATGCCGAAGTTGCAGGTGGAGGTCAAGGAGCTGATCGCGCGGACGCCGCAGGCCCAGGCGGACCTGTGGCGCTTCCTGTTCGACATCGACCTGGTGGCGACGGTCGAGGCGTGGAACCGGCCGGCCGACGAAGCCCTCATGTTGCTGATGGCCGAGCCGCGCCGGCTGCGGATGAAGCTGTCCGACGGACTGTGGGTTCGGCTGGTGGACGTCCCGGCGGCCCTCGTCGAGCGGGGGTATCGCACCCCCGGTCGGTTGGTGTTGGAGATCGAGGATCGGTTCTGCCCATGGAACGAAGGACGCATCGAACTGGTGGTGGATGAAGGCGGTTCGGCCAAGAGCGGACCGACCGACGATCCGCCTGATCTGACCTGTCGCGTCAACGACCTGGGGGCGGTGTTCCTGGGTGGGACCACCTTCGGACAGTTGCACCGGGCGGGGCAGGTGACCGAACGAACCGACGGGGCGCTCGCATGCGCCGATGCGATCTTCGGCACGTGGCCCGCCCCCTGGTGCTCGTTCATCTTGTAGTCCGCGCTCAGAGCACCCCGACGCCCTGGAGCACGAACGCCACACCGATCGCCAAAAGCAGGACCGACAGTCCCGTGCGAACCCAGGTCAGTCCTCGGTCGCCCAGCAGCGCCCGGCTGCCCGTCCCGATCAGCGCCGAGCCGAAGTCGGTGACCGAAACCCCCAGCGTCATCGCCAGGGCGGCAGCCAGGGCGGTGTCCGTGCCGCCGTCCGCGCTGGCTTCGGCCACCACCGCCGACGCCGTGGTGGCGAAGAAGATCCACGCGCCGGGATTGACGAGCACCAGCATCACGCCACGCGCGGTCGGTCCCAGCCGGGCGCCGGGGCCGCTCGCTAGGAGCGCCGCCTCCTCACCCAGCAGGTGATGGCGCCGGAGCGTACGCAGCTCCGAGAGGGCGAGGTAGATCAGGAACAGGCCGCCGACCACCCGCAGCACGTCGATCACGGCCTGGGACGGCTCGGTCGTCGAGAACCCGAGCGCCAGCACCACCATCACGGCGAACAGCATCCCGTTGGCCCCCAGCATCACCCGGAAGCCCTGCGCCAGTCCGCCCTTCGCCGTTTCCGACAGGATCAGCAGTTGGACCGGTCCGGGGGCGGCGCCGAGAGCCGCGCCCAAGGCGAACGCCGGCACGATGTGTTCGCTCCATGCCGTCATCCCGCCGGCGTCCCCAGCCGGAGTTCCTCGACCGAGATCGTCCCCGCCTCGTCCTGGCTCACCAGGATCCCCTCACACTCGGCGAAGGGGTCGACCTCCACGCCGGTGAGCCCGAACGCCGCCCGTTCCACCAACGGCGTGTGGCTGATCGCCAGGCCGGTTCCTCCGTCGGGCAGTTGGCCCAGCAAGGCTCGCACGCCTGCCGCCATGCCCTCCGGGCTGCCGCCGGAGGCGTCACGACCAGCGAGGCCGCCGATCACCGCGTGTTCGGGCAGCTGCTGACCCGCGCCGCGGAGGACCCAGGCGGCCGTCTCCGCGGCCCGTTCGGCGGGGGAGACGAACACCAGGTCGTACGTTCGTCCGGAGCCGCGACCCACGTCCTCGGCCTGGGCGCGGCCGTCCGGAGCGAGACGGTCGGCGGAGGGGTCCCGGCGAGCGTGGCGTCGGAGTTCCAGCTGCTTCACGGTTCCTCGTTTCCTGTTCCTGTGACGACGTTCCGAAGTCCGACTCGCGGGGCATCGGTTCGCGTATCATGCCGCAACCGTGAGCCCTTTCCGTCGAACCATCGTGCCCGTACTGCTCTTCGCCCTGCTCGCCGCGGCGTGCACGGGAGGCGGCGACGAGGGGCCATCGGCCCAGCCGACGTCGCCGTCGTGCGCCCCCGGTGAGTGCGTGGTGAGTTCCGACCCGGGCGACATCGTCTATCAACCGGGCGAGTACGAATACACGTTCAACGGCGTGACGGCCAACCTCTCGATGGACAGCGGCACCCTCGAGGTCAAGAACGATTCTCCCACCGAGATCGGGAAGCCGGGGATGTACGTGATCTCGGGCGACGACCAGCGCTACGAAGCCTCCGTGGAGGCCCCCGCGGTGATCCCTCAGGGGGAGTCGGCTACGTTCACCGTGACGTTCCCCGACCAGGTCGATCCCGCCTCGGTGGGCCTCATGGTGCTGTTGTTCGGCGGAAGCAACTTCGGGGCGATGCACCCCGTCCCGGCCGCCTGAATCGTTCCGTTGTGCAGGGGTTGCCTCTCCCGTACACTCACGCGGATCCGTTCTGGAGGGAGTGCCACACATGTCGCGTCGTCCATCGATCCTGATCGCCGTCATCACCGCTGTGTTGCTCCTCTTGGGAGTGATGCCCGCAGGCGCCTCGCCGCGAGTCCCGCGGTTCGCAAGTAAGGGGTTGCCCGAGATCGCGCCGCCGGCTCAGGCGCCCACCGAACGCGCCTTCTCGATCTCCCGCAACGACGGCAATGATGTGCCAGGGCCGCTCGACCTCGCGTCGATGAGGATCAGCCGGGGCAAGTCGAACGACACGGTCGCGTTCGCCGCTCACGGGGCCGTCTCCAACACCGCGATCGATCCCTCCAACGGCAACTTCGCGATCCTGATCGACATCAACGACGACCGCGACTACGACTATGGCCAGTACGTATTCTTCGCCGCCGGCAAGCTGCGCGGAACGCTGGTGAACCTCAACACGAACAACCTGATCGATCGCACGGTCCCCACCTCGAGGACCGGTTCCAGGGGCTTCCGCCAAGTGATCCAGCGGGCCAAGATCCACAGCCCGGGAACCTACCGATTCGCCGTCTACGGCTACTATCAGGCCTCGCCCTGCTCCAAGCAGCATCCATGCATCGATACGATCCCCAACCGCTACCCCCTGATCCCGCTCGATCACCGAGCACCGTCGTCGGCCTGGGACAGCTGGGAGACCTACTCGGGCGACGCCACGGATGACCTGACCTCCCCGGTGCAGTTCCACTTCGACGACGACCAGTTCGGCACGGGCGTCAAGGGGTGGGAGGTGCAGCGCAGGAAGGCGGGCGCCACCAAGTGGGTGACGGTGGATCACGGCAAGACCATCAGCCCGACGGTGCTCGTGCCCGGGGCCGCCGGCAACACCTACGACGTTCGGACGATCGTGGTGGACCGGCAGAAGAACCGGAAGATCTCGACGTCCAAGCGCACCACGTTCCCGTACGACGATGATGCCGCCGTCTACGACCCATCAGTCATCCAGGACGAGACCGCGACCGGCTGGTTCCTCGGCACGAGGAGCGGGATCTCGAACGCGGTTCCGGGGACCGCGACCTTCACGTTCACCGGGGGCAGCGGTACCCAGGTCTGCGTCATGGGTGGGCCGGTGGACTCGGGCACTGCGACGGCCGACGTGGACTTGGATGGCGCGGTTGTGGTGCCGATGACCGAGGACGTCTCCGTCCTGGTGCACAGCCGCATCCAGTGCTACCTGACCGACAACGCGAACCCCCACACCCTGGTCGTCACGGGAACCAGCGCATCGACGTTCTGGATCGACGGGTTCTACGCGGTGCCGTAGCTCACCCGTCGGTTCGGCTGGCGGGCTCGCTCTCGCCGGCTTCCCAGCGCGCCATCACGAACAACAGATCGCTCAGGCGGTTGAGGTAGCGGCGAACCAACGGGTTGACCTCGCGCTGTGCGTGCTCCAGGGCCACGACGGCGCGTTCGGCCCGTCTGATCGTGCTGCGGGCGACGTCGATCGAGGCGCTCGCCGGGTTCGCGCCGGGCACGATGAACACCTCGGGGAGCGGCCGCTGGGCCACCAGCCCGTCGATCCGTTGTTCCAGACGCTGCACCATCGCCTCGTCCACCAGGGAGATGCCTTCCTTGAGCTTCCGGCGCTCCCTGGGGTTGGTGGCGAGGTCGGCTCCCACCACGAACAACTCCCGCTGCAGGGTGAGCAGATCGGCGGCCATGACCTCGTCGGTGGTGAGCGAGCGAGCCAGGCCCAGCACGGCGACCGCTTCGTCGGTGGTGCCGTACGCCTCGGTGACCAGGTCGTCCTTCGGCACCCGTCCCCCATAGAGCAGGCCGGTGGTGCCGTCGTCGCCGGTCTTGGTGTAGATGCGGGGCATGGGCCGTTAGCATAGGGCGCATCCAGGCCGTCGCACCCCGGCTCGTTGGCGGCGGCCAGAGAGGGAGGCACCATCATGGCCGAACACATGAGCGGGAACTTCGGCAACGTCGCCACCGCCATGATCACGCCGTTCCGCGCCGACCATGGAGTCGATCTGGACGGCGCCCAGGAGCTCGCCTCGTGGCTCGTCGAACACGGCACCGACGCCGTCGTGGTGGCCGGCTCTACCGGCGAGTCGCCCACGTTGACCCACAAGGAGAAGGCGCAGCTCTTCGCCGCGGTGGGCGAAGCGATCCGCGGCCGAGGCAAGCTGATCTGCGGCACGGGCACCTACTCCACGGCCGAGACCCTGGAGCTCACCCAGGCGGCCGAGGATGCCGGCGCCGACGGCCTGCTCGTCGTGACCCCGTACTACAACAAGCCCCCGCAGCGAGGCCTGATCGCGCACTTCGAACACATCGCCGACGCCACCGAGCTGCCGATGATCCTGTACAACATCCCCGGCCGGACGGCCACGAGGATCGAACACGACACGCTGATCGAGCTCGCGCAGCGGCCCAACATCGTGGCGGTGAAGGATTCGACGGGCGACTTCCAGGCGGTGAGCAAGCTGATCGCCGAAGCTCCCGCCGGCTTCGAGGTGTACTCGGGCGACGACTGGGCCACCTTCGGCTACGTCTGTCTGGGTGCCGTCGGCGTGGTGAGCGTGGCCGGCCACCTGGTGGGCGAGCAGATCCGCCAGATGATCGACCTGATCCACACCGGTGACGTGCCGGCTGCCCGCAAGATCCACGAGGCGCTCTCGCCGCTCTACAACGCCTTGTTCGTCACTTCCAACCCCATCCCGGTGAAGGCCGCGCTGGAGATGCAGGGGCGGCCCGCCGGTCCCACGCGGCTGCCGCTGGTGCCGGCCACCGCCGAGGAACGCGAACGCGTGCGCAAGGCACTGGAGGACGCCGGTCTCCTCTGACCCGAACCTCTGTCGCGTCGTCTTCCTCGGAGGTGTCGGGGAGGTCGGTCGCAACATGGCGTGCGTCGAGGTCGACGGCCGCATCCTCATCGTCGACGTCGGTCTGTCGTTCCCTTCGGGGGACATGCCCGGCATCGACCTGGTGCTGCCCGACTTCGACTACGTGCGCAAGAACGTCGATCGCGTCGAAGCGGTCGTGCTCACCCACGGTCACGAAGACCACATCGGGGCGTTGCCGTACCTGCTCCGGGAGTTCGACCACCTGCCGATCTACGGCACGCCCTTCACGCTCGAACTGTTGAAGGGAAAGCTCGAGGAGCACGGTGTCACCGACCGGGCCGACCTGCACGTCGTCACCCCCGGCGAAGGTGCGGTGGCCGGGCCGTTCTCGATGCGATTCCTGCGCGTGACGCACTCGATCCCCGACGGCATGGCCGTGGCGATCGACACGCCGTTCGGCACGATCCTGCACACGGGCGACTTCAAGATCGACCAGACTCCGCTCGACGGCCGGCCCACCGACCTGCACGGTCTCGCCGAGGAGGCCAGCGGCACGGGGGTCCACCTGCTCCTGTCCGACTCCACGAACGCCGAGGAGGCCGGCTACACCTCGAGCGAGCAGAGCGTGGGCCCGGTGCTGCAGCGCATCGTGGCCAACGCGCCCGAGATCGTGGTGGCGGCCTGCTTCTCCAGCCACATCCACCGTATCCAGCAGATCGTGAACGCCGCCGTTTCGAACGAGCGCGTGGTGGCCTTCCTGGGAAGGTCGATGCACAACTCCGTGCGCGCCGCCCGGCTGCTCGGCCTGTTGCATGTCGACGACCGCGACGTGGTCGACATCGAAGATGTCAAGCATCTCGATCCCGGTCGGGTCGTCGTGATCTGCACCGGATCGCAGGGTGAGCCGTTCAGCGCCCTCTCACTGATGGCCCAGCGCCAGCACAAGTGGGTCAAGCTCAAGGAGGGCGACACCGTGGTGCTGTCCTCGTCGCTGATCCCGGGCAACGAACCGGCGATCCACCGGGTGGTCGACGCCGTCTACCGGACCGGCGCCGACGTCTACCACATGCCCGCCGACCCGGTGCACGCCAGCGGTCACGCCGCTGCCGAGGAACTCCGCCTGATGCTCTCGCTGGTGCGTCCGCGCTGGTTCATCCCCGTGCACGGTGAGCGCCGACACCTGCAGCACCACGCCAGGCTCGCCGAAGAGGTCGGCATCCCCGAGGACCATGTGATCATCTGCGAGGACGGCGACGTCGTCGATGTGGGGGAGCGGCTCGAGATCGTCGAGCGCGTCCAGGCCGGGATGACCTTCGTCGACGGCCTCGGCATCGGCGACGTGGGCGGCGAGGTCCTGCGTGACCGGCGGAAACTGGCCGGCGACGGCGTGGTCGTCGTGGTGGTCACCGTCGACTCCCAGACGGGCGAGCTCGTGAGCGGCCCCGACATCGTGAACCGGGGGTTCGTCTACGAAGAGACCTCCCAGGGGATCCTTGACGAGGCGCGCGAGCGTGTTGTCGATGCGATCGCCGAGTCCTCCGACGCCAAAGTGATCGACCCCTCTGCGCTCCAGCAGGACATCCGCCGCGTGCTGGGGCGCTATTTCAACGAGGCCACGCAGCGCAAACCCGTGATCCTCCCGGTCGTGATGGAGGTCTGAGGATGGTTGCAGCGTCGTCACAACCCGTCATGCTTATGGGCTATGGCGACGAAGACTTCCCCTTCTTCGCGACGCACCGCGTCGCGCACGTCCGCATCCCGTAAGGCTTCCTCCAGCGGTCGGAAGGCCGCCCCCAAGAAGAAGCCGGCGCCCAAGAAGCCCGCTGCCAGGAAGAAGCCGGCGCGCGCCTCCACGCGGCAGATCCTGTCGCCGTTCGCGCGTGACGCCGTTGGGATCGCGCTGGTGGTGTTCGCGGGGCTGGCGGTCCTGTCGGTCTGGTTCGACCTGGCGGGGCCCATGGGCCAGGCGATGACGGACCTGCTGCAGAGCGGCTTCGGGCTGCTCGCGGTGGCGATCCCGGTGATCGGGGTCTTCTGGGGGTTCGTCCTGCTGCGCGACGTGGCACCCGAGGACCGCGTTCGGATGTTCATCGGGTTCGGTCTGCTGACGGTCGGCGTGCTGGGCATGCTCTCGATCGCGCGAGGGAACCCGGGGGTGTTCGCGCCGCTCGAGGACACCAGGCGTGCGGCCGGCCTGGGCGATGCCGGCGGCATCATCGGCGCGATCGGAGCCGGTCCGCTCTCGAAGGTGGTCTCTCCCTATGGCGCCTTCGTGATCGATGCGGGCCTGGCCGCGATCGGCCTGCTCATCTTCACCGGAACCTCCTTCGCTGAGGCGAAGCAGAAGGTCTCGGACTTCCGCTCGAGCCTGGTCGAGAAGGACGAGGTCGCCAAGAGGGCCAAGGACGCGAAGGCCGCCGCCAAGGCGGAGAAGGCTGCCGCTCGTGAAGCCGCGTCCGCCGATGCCGAAACCAAGCCCAAGGAACCCAAGAAGCGCGCGAAGTTCATGGAGGCCATGGGCCTGGTTGAAGAGCCCGTCGTCGTCCTGCCAGAGTCCTCACCGGTGCTGCCGCTCGACGAGCCGCTCGCCGCCGAGGAGCCCGGGGTGGTCGCGGCGAAGAAGGGGCCGAAACCACGCACGGTCACCACCGCCGCGGGACCGTACGAACTGCCCTCGCTCGATCTGCTGCGCACCGCGCCGCCCTCCACCAACGACGGCGTCCACGAGACCGGCGTGATGGAATCGCTCGCGCACACGCTCACGACGTTCGGCGTCGACGCGAAGGTCGTGGACTCCCACCGTGGCCCGACGGTCACGATGTACGAGGTGGAGGTCGCCTCCGGCACCAAGGTCAACAAGGTCTTGAACCTGTCCAGCGACATCGCCTACGCGCTGGCCACGCCGGACGTGCGCATCATCGCCCCCATCCCGGGCCGTTCGGCGATCGGTATCGAGGTGCCCAACAAGCACCGTGACTTCGTGATGCTGGGCGACATCCTTCGGTCGAAGGCGGCGAAGGCGGCCACCCACCCCTTGCAGGTGGCCCTGGGCAAGGACATCCACGGTGAATCCCAGATGGTGAACCTCGCCACCATGCCGCACGTGCTGATCGCCGGGGCCACCGGCGCCGGCAAGTCCAGCCTGGTGAACAGCTTCATCACCTCGATCCTGATGCGCACCACCCCCGAGGACGTGCGGCTCGTGTTGATCGACCCGAAGCGTGTCGAGCTCAGCCACTTCGCCGAGGTGCCGCACCTGCTGAGCCCCGTGATCGTGCATCCGAAGCGGGCCACCGAGGCGTTGGAGTGGATCGTGCGCGAGATGGAGATGCGCTACGAGATGCTCGCCACCGTCGGCGTCCGCGACATCGACGGGTACGAGGAGGGACTGGCGGACGGCACCTTGCGTCTGCCGGTCGGCTACGAGCACAAGTACGAGCACCTTCCGTACATCGTCGTCGTGATCGACGAGCTGGCCGACCTGATGATGGTGGCCCCGCGCGCGGTCGAGGACGCGATCTGCCGCATCGCGCAGATGGCGCGCGCCGTCGGCATCCACCTCGTGGTCGCCACCCAGCGCCCCAGCGTCGACGTCGTGACCGGTCTCATCAAAGCGAACATCCCCAGCAGGATCGCCCTCATGACCTCGAGCCAGGCCGACTCGCGCGTGGTCCTGGACCAGAACGGGGCCGAGAAGCTGGTGGGCCACGGTGACATGCTGTTCGCGCCCGCCAACGCCTCGAAGCCGGTGCGCCTGCAAGGTGCCTGGGTCACCGAGGCCGAGATCCACGGCATCTCGGCGTTCATCCGCGGCCAGCGCGAGGTGGTCTACGAGCAACACATCGAAGGCCTGGGTATCCCCCCGACCGAGGCCGAGCTCAGCGGCGGCGGGGGAGCGGGAGGTCTCGGTGACAGCGACGAGGAGCTGGTGAACCAGGCCGCGGAACTGATCATCCGCTCCCAGCTCGGATCGACCTCGATGCTGCAACGGAAGTTGAAGGTGGGCTTCGCCCGCGCCGGCCGCCTCATGGATCTGTTGGAAGAGCAGGGCGTGGTGGGCCCGTCGCAAGGGTCGAAGGCCCGGGACGTGCTCATCACGTGGGACGAGTGGGAAGAACGCCGCAGCGCGTAGCTACAGGGCGCCGACGCGGCGCGCGACCTGGAACAACGTGTCGGCGTGCTGCTGGGGATCGATCATGAACCGGCCCGCCATGCCCACCTGACCCTGCCAGTAGCTGTAGACCTTCTCGGAGTCCCAGCCGCGCTCGAGCGCGCCCTTGTAGCTGCGCACCATCTCGCTGCCGGCCCAGATGCCGTCGGGGGCCACGATGAACCCGCCGCGGGCGCCGTCGATGGAGACCCAGAACGCCCCGATCAGGCCCCAGCGGTTGTCGTCGAGCTGGCCGGACACCAACAGGAACTTGACCGGCCCTTCCGACAGGCTCTGCGGCGCGGAGATGCGCTCTCGGATCGAGGCCAGTGGTGAGTGTTCCCAGGTGTCGTTCACGTCTGCAGGCTCCATCATCGGTGTCGTCCATCCCCCTCGCAGCGCACACTAGTCCCCCGTCCGGGGGCCAGACAGTGGCCGGAAGTCGCTACCTTCGGGACCCTCGGCCTAGGTCGCGGGGCGTTTCGCCGGGGCGCGTTCGCCGAGGTCCTCGACGGTGATCGCCCATTGTTCGTGGTCCCGCCACTGGCCGCCGATCATCAGATACCGAGGCGAGAAGCCCTCTCGACGGAACCCGGCTCCCCGCACCAGGGCGATGGAGGCCTCGTTCCCGGGCTGGATGTTGGCTTGGATCCGGTGCAGTCCCAATCGGCCGAACGCCAGGTCCAACACCAGGTCCATGCCCTCACGCATCAGCCCTGTGCCTGCGTGCGGGGTGAAGGCGTAGTAGCCCAGGTAGGCGTTGCGGAACGGCCCGTAGAAGATCTGCGACAGGTTGTAGGTGCCGGCCAGCGCGCCGTCGTCGTTCCTGCATACGAAGAGCCGCTGCTGGTCGGCGAGGTCTGCCGAGGCGAACCACCCGTCGATCAGTTCATCCTCCAGCCGCACGTCCACCCATGGATGCAACAGGGCACGACTCCGCTCGAGCGCCGCCACGTACTCGGAACGGTCGGCAGGCACCGGATGACGTAGGTACACACGAGGGCCACGCGCCAGCGCGCGATCGTTCACACGTGTGCGGCGTCGGCGCGCGCTCGCGCTTCGGCGATGACGCGTTCGGCCGACGCACGGTCTTCGAACCCGTCGGTGGCCACCTTGTGTCCTTCCAGGTCCTTGTACACCTGGAAGAAGTGCTCGATCTCGTTGAGCATGGGCAGCGGCATCCCGCCCAGATCGCCCACATGCGACCACATCGGATCGCGGAGCGGGACGCACAGGATCTTCTCGTCCTCGCCCTTCTCGTCGGTCATGCGGAACAGCCCGATCGGGCGCACCTTGATGCGGCAGCTGGGGAACGTGGGCTCGCCCACGAACACGAGCGCATCGAGTGGATCGCCGTCGCCGCCCAGGGTCCCTTCGATGAACCCGTAGTCGGCGGGGTACTGCATCGAGGTGAACAGCATGCGGTCGAGCCAGATCTCGCCGGTCTCGTGGTCCATCTCGTACTTGTTGCGCGAGCCCTTGGGGATCTCGACGATGACCGTCAGGGTGCCGTCGCTCATGCCCGAAGTCTAGCGGCGGGAGCGCGGGTATCATCCCGAGCGACCCCATGGCCGGAAGATCCACGCAGGATTCG
This sequence comes from Actinomycetota bacterium, assembly GCA_046732015.1. Taxonomy (GTDB): domain Bacteria; phylum Actinomycetota; class UBA4738; order UBA4738; family HRBIN12; genus JAOUEA01. Next base: position 6,591 of record JBKPMF010000321.1, on the reverse strand, counting down.
ATCGGGGTCGGCCCCGCGCTCGAGAAGGCGCGCCGGATCCGGGGGCTCACCCTGGAAGAAGCCGCGCGCGACACCAAGCTTCGGGTCGACCAGCTGACGGCGCTCGAACTCGAAGATTTCGACGCCCTCCCCGGCGACGCCTTCGTCCGCGGGGCGCTGCGCACCTACGCGCAGTATCTGGGGCTGGACCCGGACAAGGTCACCGCGATCTACGACCATCACGCCGATGAGCCGCAGGCGCCACCTCCTCCGGGCAAGATGGGCCGGGTCGAACAGGCGATCGCCGCCACGCGGATCCGCGACAACCATCGGCTGCTCCTGTTCGCGGCCGTGTTCGTCATCGTCGGGCTCCTGATCTTCGGATTGGTCTCCCGGGATCACTCCTCGCCTCCGCAGGCCACGATCTCGGCCCCGGTGCCGACGCTGTCCGCCTCGTCGGCTCCGGCGAGCACGATCGAGGCGGTCCTCGTCGCTCTTCGTCCCGTGGACGTCTCGGTGGAAGTGGACGGGGCCACCGAGGAACATCCGATGGCCGAGGGCGAGACGTTGTCGTTCTCCGCGTTGGATTCCCTGAAGCTCACGGTGGCGGACGGCGGGGCCGTGCAGATCACGGTCAACGGCCGTGATCTCGGCGCGCCGGGCGAACCCGGACAGCCGTGGAGCGACACGTTCACGTTCGACGTGAACGAGGGGAGCGGCGAACCGTCGCCGACCGCCTCGCCGTGAGCTCCACCGTCAGGGCCGAACTCGTCGGCGTCGGCACCGAGTTGTTGCTCGGTCAGATCGCCAACACGAACGCGAAGTGGATGGGGGAGCGGCTCGCCGAGATCGGTGTCGACGTGCTCTACCACCAGGTCGTGGGCGACAACGCCGGCCGCATCGCGGAGGTGCTCCGCCTGGCCTGCTCCCGTGCCGACGCCGTGCTGGTGACCGGCGGCCTGGGTCCCACCGAGGATGACATCACCCGGGACGTTCTGGCCGAGCTGTTGGGGTCGCGCATGGTGCGGGTTCCCGAGATCGAGACGTATCTGCGGGATCGGTTCGCGGGGTTCGGCAGCGGGGACATGCCGGTCAACAACCTGCAGCAGGCCGATGTGCCCGAAGGAGCCCGGTTCATCATGCCCGAGCGGGGGACCGCGCCCGGCCTGATCGCCGACGTGGAGGGGGCCATCGTGTACGCGATGCCCGGCGTGCCGGCCGAGATGGCGGAGATGATGGAGTCCACGATCCTGCCCGAGCTCGCCTCACGCGTGGGCACCGCGGTGGTGCGCTCGCACACGCTCCGATGCACCGGGATCGGTGAGTCGCGGGTCGCCGAGATCCTGCACGACCTGTTCGAGGCTTCGGCGAACCCGAGCCTGGCCTACCTCGCGTCCGCCGGCGAAGTGAAGGTTCGGCTCACCGCCAAGGCCGACACGGTCGATGCCGCCGAGGCGCTGATCGAGCCGCTCGCCGCCCAGGTCCGTGCCCGCCTGGGCGATGTCGTGTTCACCGAAGCCGACGAAGGCCTCGAGCAGACCGTGATGCGGCTTCTGCGCGAGACCGGTCGAACCATCGCGTGCGCCGAGTCCCTCACCGGCGGCAGCGTGGCGGCGCGGCTGACCCGCGACGAGGGGGCATCGGCATCGTTCGTGGGTTCGGCGGTCGTGTACACGGCGGAAGCGAAGCAGCGGGTCCTCGGCGTGTCCAGAGAGACGATCGACGGTCCCGGCGTGGTGAGCGAGGCATGCGCGCGAGAGATGGCCGCGGGTGCCCGAGCGCTCTACGGCAGCGGCGTCGCGATCTCGCTCACCGGCGCGGCGGGGCCCGAGCCGCACGGCGGCGCCGATCCGGGCACGGTGTGGATCGCGCTCGACGCGGCCGACGTCCGGCACGCTCGCGGCTACCACTCCGCCGGGGATCGCGATCGTGTGCGCCGATGGGCGGAGCAGGCGGTGCTCGATCTGGCCCGCCGCTACCTCGACGGCAGCGACCTCCCCACGTCCGATCGCCTGATCTGAGTCGAACGTGGCCGATGACGCGACGCGCGGTGACGGCCGGCTACGCCTCTTCGTGGGAGTCGGACTCCCCGATCGGGTGGCGACGGAGGCCCGGGAGGCGACCGCCTCGCTCCGGGCCCGCTACCCGGACGCCAGGTGGGTGCCGGTGGAGAGTCTGCACGTCACCCTCGCGTTCCTCGGGCCCGTCGCCAGGGCCCAGCGTCCGTGGATCGAGGACCGGGTCCGGGATGTCGCGGCCACCACCGAGCCGTTCCCCACCGCGATCACCGGGGTCGGCGGATTCCCCTCGATGGCCGCGGCGCGGGTGCTCTGGCTGGGTCTCGATGACCCGGGAGATCGATGCGGCGAGCTCGCGCGCGCGGTGCAGGAAGCCCTGTCCCCGACGTTCCCCATGGAGTCGCGGCCCTTCACCCCGCACATCACGGTGGCTCGCTCGCCGCGTTCCCTCGATCTGCGGGATCCGGGCGATGCATCCCGATCGGGAGAGCGCTTCGACGTGGAGGGGATCTCGGTGTTCCGAAGCCATCTCGGCCGGCCGGAGCCGCGGTACGAGGAACTCGCGGCCTTCCCGTTCCGCGGTCCGTTCCCTGGCCTGGTCGCCCCGAGCTAGAAAGTCTCCGCGGTGCTTGCGACCGAACATCTGTTCGAGTAGCGTTCGAGGCCGATACGGCCCCCCCAGGGGTCGCCACCGCACCGCGAATGACAGGGGTGTAAGTTATGTCAGACCCTCTCGTTAGCTTCCCAAGTCCGTCAGGGAAGCCGGTCGATCGGAACCTCTTCTCCGAGCGACCCCGGGGTCAGAAGGAGGCCATGGTGGACCGGGACAAGATGCTCGACGTCACGCTCCAGCAGATCGAGAAGCAGTTCGGTAAAGGCGCTGTCATGAAGCTGGGCGAACACCCCGCGGGCGCCGGCGTCACCGTCATCCCCACGGGCTCGTTGGCCCTCGACCTCGCCCTCGGCGTGGGTGGCATCCCGCGCGGGCGCGTGGTGGAGATCTTCGGACCCGAGGGTTCGGGCAAGACCACGGTGAGCCTGCACATCATCGCCGAGGCGCAGGCCAACGGTGGCATCGCCGCCTTCGTCGACGCCGAACACGCGCTCGACCCCACTTACGCGCGTGAGCTCGGGGTCAACATCGACGAACTGCTCGTGTCCCAGCCGGATTCGGGCGAACAGGCGCTCGAGATCGCCGACATGCTCGTGCGATCCGCCGCCCTCGACCTCGTGGTGATCGACTCTGTGGCCGCCCTGGTGCCCCGAGCCGAGATCGAAGGTGAGATGGGCGATACCCACGTGGGTCTGCAGGCCCGGCTCATGAGCCAGGCCATGCGCAAGCTCTCGGGATCGTTGTCCAAGTTCGACACCACCGCGATCTTCATCAACCAGCTCCGCGAGAAGATCGGCGTCATGTTCGGCTCACCCGAGACCACGCCGGGTGGCCGCGCGCTCAAGTTCTACTCCTCGGTGCGCCTCGACGTCCGCAAGATCGAGAACCTCAAGGACGGCACCGAGGTCGTGGGCTCCCGCACCCGCGTCAAGGTGGTCAAGAACAAGGTGGCCCCGCCGTTCCGCCAGTGCGAGTTCGACATCATGTACGGCAAGGGCATCTCCAAGGAAGGCTCACTCATCGACGTGGGCGTCGACCTCGAGATCATCAAGAAGGCGGGCGCCTGGTTCACCTACGAGGGCGAGCAGCTCGGGCAGGGCCGTGAGAACGCCCGTGCGTTCCTGGCCGAGCACATCGACATCCGCGACGAGATCGAACGCAAGGTGCGCGAAGCCACCGGGATCTCCGCCTTCGGTGAGGAGGGGGAGGAGACCCCGATCGAGATCGTCCCCGATGTCGTCGTCGACGAAGCGCCACCGCCCGAGAGCAGGCCCAAGGCCAAGACCGGCGCCCAGGCCTGAGGACGAAAACCATGGGTTCCGCGCGCCCCGCCCGGCGTGAGGCGAAGAACCCGAAGTCATGCCATGAGCGCGCGCTCGGGCTCTTGGCGGTGCGTCCGCGCAGCCGCCGGGAGCTCGAACGGCGCCTCCTGCAGGCAGGGTTCGAGGCCGAAGAGGTGCAGGACACCCTGGCCCGGCTCGAACGCGTGGGGCTGATCGATGACGCTGCCTTCGCGCGACAGATGGCGGACTACCAGTTCGGCTCGCGCAAGGCGGGGCGACGGGCGGTGACCGGGGCGCTGTTGGAGAAGGGAATCGCTCCCGATGTCGTGGCCCAGGTCCTCGAAGATCCTGCCCAGGACGAGGAGGCGCGTGCCTTCGACCTCGCCTCGTCCAAGGCGATGCGGATGGGGGAGATCGAACCGGTGAAGGCGTTCAACCGGCTCACGGGGCTCCTGGTACGGCGTGGCTACGGCCACGAGATCGCCCGGAACGCGGCTCGGAGGGCCCTGAGCCTCCAGGCCGACGACTAGGCCTTCCGGACCTTGTCTTCCGTGTCGTCACGGCCGTAGCATCGTGAGCACGAGAGGAACACACCGGAATCCACGTTCAACGACGATCGAACCTGTGAGCGAGTCCTGACCTTGACCCCGACCCGACCGATGACGGAGCACGAACGGCGAGCGCCCGGATAGGGCGTCCTCCGCACACTCGCGCCCAGCGCTTCCCGACAGCGAACGTGGCCCGGACGGGCCTCTCCCGAACATGCATAGCCGTCTTGCGGCCCGCGTCTCGGCCGCGCATCGGGAGGCACACCATGATCGCTTTCTTGACCGGGATCGTCGGCCTGCTCCTCGGGTTCGGCGCCGGATTCCTCTACCGCAAGTCCGTCGCCGCCTCGAACGCCATGAGCATCGAGGCCCGCGCCCAACAGCTCCTGCTCGATACCCAACGTGACGCGGACTCGGCCGCCAAGCGAACGCTCCAGGACGCCAAGGACGAGGCATCGGAGATGCGTCGCGAAGGGGAGGAGGACCTCCGGGGCCGGCGCGACGAACTCGCACGGCAAGAGCGCCGCATGACCGAGGAACAGGAGGAACTCCGGGTCAAGGGTGCCCGAATCGAGGCCCGGGCCGCCGAGCTTGAGGAGCGGGACGAGAAGCTCACCTACGTCCGCACCCAGCTCGAGAAGGCGACGGACCTGCACCGTGCCCAGTTGGAGAAGATCGCCGGCATGACCTCCCTGGAGGCCCGGGACCATCTCACGGGTCAGGTGATCGCCGAGGCCAAGCGGGTCGCGATGTCGCAGGTGCGGGAGATCGAGCAACGGGCTCGAGAGGAAGGGGAGGAGCGGGCCCGCAAGATCGTCACGATCGCGATCCAGCGGGTGGCTTCGGAGCAGACCGCGGAGTCCACGGTCAGCGTGTTCGCGCTGCCGAGCGAAGACATGAAGGGCCGCATCATCGGCCGTGAAGGGCGCAACATCCGGGCGTTCGAGGCCACCACGGGCGTCAACCTCATCATCGACGACACGCCCGAGGCGGTGGTCCTGAGCTGCTTCGACCCCGTCCGTCGCGAGGCGGCACGGATGACCCTGGCGAAGCTGGTCGAAGACGGGCGCATCCATCCCGCGCGGATCGAGGAGATCCACGAGCGCTCCCTGCGCGAGCTCGAAGAGCAGATCAAGCGTGCCGGCGAGGACGCCGTGGCCGAGGTCGGGATCACCGACATCCACCCCGAGTTGATCAAGCTGCTGGGGCGGCTGCAGTACCGGACCTCCTACGGGCAGAACGTCTTGCGGCATCTGGTCGAGTCCGCCTACATCGCCAGCGCCCTGGCCGCCGAGATCGGTCTCGATCCCACGGTGGTCAAACGTGGTGCTTTCCTGCACGACGTCGGCAAGGCGGTGACCCATGAAGTGGAAGGCAGTCACGCCATCATCGGCGCCGAGATCGCGCGCCGGTTGGGTGAGGCTCCCGAGGTCGTGCACTGCATCGAGTCACACCACGGAGAGGTGGAGCAGCACACGATCGATGCCGTCCTGGCGCAGATCGCCGACGGGATCAGTGGTGGACGTCCCGGCGCCCGTCGGGAGTCTCTCGAGACCTACGTGAAGCGCCTGGAGCGCCTCGAGGAGATCTGCACGGCCCACCCGGGAGTGGTGAAGACGTTCGCGATGCAGGCCGGCCGAGAGGTCCGTGTGATGGTGCAACCCGACGACGTCGACGATCTTCAGGCACAGGTGATCGCGCGCGATATCGCCAAGCAGGTCGAGGAGGAGTTGCAGTACCCGGGTCAGATCCGAATCACGGTCGTGCGGGAGACCAGAGCGATCGAGTTCGCGAAGTAGGGCTCAGCGCCACTCGTCGGCGTCGCTGCTGCCGCCCGACGGGGTACGGACGGAGACGGCCGGTCGCGGATCGACGGACGGAGCCACCTCGGGCGGTGTGTCGTCGAGCGCGTCCGCATCGACGCCGGCCTTCGCGGCCAGCAGATCTGCCTCGGCCTTGCGGCGGAGGTCCTCCTCGGTGCGGAGCTTGGAGAGGAGCTGACTGACCTGGTCACGGAGCGCCGGCATCTCGTCGGATGCGGCCTCGGGCGGCGCGACGAAGAGGCCGCCGCTTTCCTTCGCATACTTCAGGGCTGCCTCGGAGGCCTCCGCCGCGGCGTAAGCCCGTCGTGCTCGCATCTCGGTCTGTTC
>JBKPMF010000320.1:0-3592 GCA_046732015.1 Actinomycetota bacterium | reverse complement strand
GCCTCGATCACCGCGCCGACGTTCTCGGCCTCGTTGAAGGCCGGAGAGATCGTGACGATCTTCGGCCCCTCGGCCACTCGGGCGGCGGCGTCGTCCCAGTCGAACCGTTCGACGCCCAGCGCCTCCACCAGTTGCCTGATCGCGCGTTCGCTCTGATCGGAATGGCCCTGCAGGCGGAACAGCATCAGGAACAGCACCACGACCGCCGCCACCAGGACGGCGATGATCCGCCGGTTGTTGCCGGGAGCGAAGTTGAACGTGTCGAACACCGGGTCGAACAGGTCGGGCAGCGCGGCCAGGAGGACCACCACCGCCGTGGCGACGAAGGCGGTGATCAGGCTGAGGCGGCTGAGGTTGCGGTGCTGATAGGCGCGGACGGCCGCCAGGAAGAACGCCACGGCGGCGAGGCCGACGATGAGCCGCAGCGCCCACATGGGCTCAGACGTTCGTGGTGGCGCTCGGCTGCCAGCGATCCCGCGGCAGGATGTGCTCGGTGATCACCCGGTCCTGGTAGCGCTGGATCGTCGAGAACATCGACCCGATCAGCGTCTCCGAGAGCATGTGGGGCTTGAGGCCCAGGTCCAACAGCTTGGTGTGCACGGGGTTGTAGTAGTGCTCCTCGAGCTCGAAGCGCGGGTTGTCGATCGACTCCACCTGCACGTCCAACCCGACTTCGGCGCCCGCCTTCTGCACCAGTTGGGCCAGCTCCAGGATCGAGAACGACTCGGTGAACTGGTTGTACACGCGCATCTCCCCGCGCTCGGCGGGGTTCGTGATCGCGAGCTCCACGCACTGCAGGGTGTCGAGGATGTTGAGGTAGCCGCGCGTCTGACCGCCTTTGCCGTACACCGTGAGGGGATGGCCGATCACCGCCTGCAGGCAGAACCGGTTCAACGCGGTGCCGAACACGTCGTCGTAGTCGAACCGGGTCATCAGCCGGTCGTCGAGCACCGTTTCGTCGGTCTGGATGCCGTAGACGACGCCCTGGTTGAGGTCGGTGGCGCGCATGCCCCAGACGCGGCACGCGAAATGGATGTTGTGGGAATCGTGCACCTTCGACAGGTGGTACATCGAACCCGGCAGCTTCGGGAACGGGAGGGTGTCGGTGCGGCCGTGGTGATCGATCTCGAGGTAGCCCTCTTCGATGTCGATGTTCGGCGTGCCGTACTCGCCCATCGTACCGAGCTTCACGAGGTGGGCGTCGGGGGTGATGTCGCGGATCGCGTAGATCACGTTCAGCGTGTTGACCACGTTGTTCGTCTGCGTGAAGACGGCGTGCTCACGGTCCTTCATCGAGTAGGGCGCGCTGGGCATCTCGCCGTAGTGCACGACCGCTTCCGGCTGGAACTCGCGGAACAAGCGCTCGGTGACGTCCCATTCGGTGAGGTCGCCCTCGGTGAAACCGATCTCCTGGCCGGTGACGTCCTTCCACGCGGCGGCACGGTCGGGGAGCCCGGCGGCGATCGGCGTGAGCGAGTCGGTGCCGGATTCCTGGTGCGCGCGGCGACGCAGGTAGTTGTCGACGACGTGGACCTCGTGGCCGTCTTGGGAGAACCGCATCGCGGTGGGCCAACCGAGGTACCCGTCGCCGCCCAGGATCAGGATGCGCATGGTGGTCCTTTCGGAGAGTTGGGTGCGAAGGTCGGCCTATCCTACCGGCGGCGTGCGGCCGGCGGCGACGACCGGCCGATGGCGTTCCAGGGTAGGGTGACCGAGGGATGGGGAGCATGCGCACCGAGGTCAGGATCGACGCCCGACGGCTGTGGGGAGCCGGGGTCGCCACCGCCGCCATCGCCGCGCTTGCGGGCGCGGTCGTGTTCCTGTTCGCCACGAAGGTCTTCGATGTCACCCTCCGCGTGCGGACCGGTTCGTCGAGCCCGTACGAGGATCTGAGCGTCGTGCAGGTGATGGTCGTCGCCTTCCTCGTGGGCATCGTCGCCACCGCCGTCCTGCATCTGTTCCTGCGGTTCGTGCCGCGCCCCACGGTGTTCTTCTTCTGGCTGGCGTTCCTGGCGATGATCGCGTCGCTGCTCGCCCCGTTGTCGCTGCACGTCACGAACACCGCGAAGATCTGGTTGTGCGTGATGCATGTCGTGGTGGGCCTGGTCATCATCTCCCTGCTCGAGGCCACGGCGTCGCGTGTGCGGGTCGAAGGACCGACGATCGTCGATCCGATGGACCCGACCAGGGCCCTCTGAGGCTCAGGCGAGTTCGGCCAACGCGTCGAGGACCCGGTCGACCTCGTCCGGCGTGTGGTAGTGGCAGAAGCCGATCCGGACGGCGCCGCCCGTGTCCAGGATTTCCAGCCGCTCGAACAGCTCCATCGCGTAGTAGTGCCCGTCCCAGGTGAAGATCCCGCGCTCGGCGAGGGCCTTCGACGTGTCCCGGGGATGCTGGTCACCCAGCCGAACCGCGAAGGTGGAGGTCCGCTCGGTCAGCCGGTCGGTGCCGGGGATGCCGTACAGCCGTGCCTGCGGGATCGACGCGAGGCCCTCCAAGAAGCGGGTGGCGAGCTCGCGTTCGTGCTCACCGATCGCGTCGAACGCCGCGGTGACCTGGCCTGCGCGCGGGGTCTCGTCGACGGCATCGGTGTCCCGGCCGAGCCCCGCAAGGTAGTCGACGGCCGCGACGAACCCGGCGAACCCCTCGTGGTTCTGCGTGCCGGTCTCCCAGCGTTCGGGGGAGGGGTAGTGCTCGGCGGGCCGGACGCGGTAAGCGTCCCAGCCATCGAGGATCTCGGGCTTGGCCGCCACCATGCCCAGGTGTGGTCCGAACACCTTGTACGGCGAGACGGTCACCATGTCGGCGCCCAGGTCGCGGAAGGCGATCGAACGGTGTTGCGCGAAGTGCACGCCGTCGACCGCGACGAGCGCGCCCGCGGACTTGGCACGCGCCACCAGGTCGGCGGCCGGGGTGACGGTGCCCACGCCGTTGGACGCGAGGGTGAACGCCACCAGGGCAGGCCCCTCGGTGAGGGCGTCGTCGAACGACTCCAGGTCGAGGGTTGCGTCCTCGGGGTGCAGATCGACCCAGCGCACGGTGGCGCCGGCATCGCGGGCGGCCAGGACCCAGGGCCGGACGTTCGCGTCGTGGTCCAGCCTCGTCACGACCACGGTGTCGCCCGGTCCGATCGTGCGCGCGAACGACCGGGACAGGTGGAGCAGCAACGAGGTCGAGTTGGCGCCGAAGACGATCTGGCTCGGCTCGGTGCCCACGAGGTCGGCGCCGGCCCTGCGGGCCGCGGCCGCGAGTTCCTCGGTCTCCTCGCTGACGATGAACGCGCCGTCCATGTTGCTGATGCCGTCTCGGAATCGCCGGCTCACCGCCTCGATCACCGTATCGGGGACCTGGGAGCCGCCCGGCGCGTCGGCGAACACCACGGGGCGTCCGTCCTGGAGGCGCGACAGGGCCGGGAACCGGTTGCGGACGGCGGTGAGATCGAGTGCGCTCATGCGACATACACTCCCGCGGCGACGGCGCTCCGGCAAATCGCTGAGCGCGTCATCCATCGACGAGGAGGTCAGGATGCGGTTCGGTCTGGACATCGCGCAGCACCAACTCACCTGGGAAGAGATCGTGCACCGCGCCCGCC
>JBKPMF010000319.1:0-14449 GCA_046732015.1 Actinomycetota bacterium | reverse complement strand
ATCACGACGGCGACGGAGGTGTGCGAGGTGGATGTGGCGACGAGCGCCATCACGCACATCACCACGGCGCGCGCGAGGTCGGCCGCGATCATGACCTTCCGCCGGTCGTAGCGGTCCGCGATCGCTCCGCCCAAGGGCTCGAACAAGATGTACGGGCTCAAGCGGACCACGGCCGCGACCCCGACCCAGGCCGCGGAGCCGGTGGCGTCGAGGATGTAGATGATCGTCGCCGCCGCGTAGAGCCAGTTCCCCGTTTCGGACACGGCCAGGCTCGAGAGGAGCAGTCGGTAATCACGGTGGGATAGGGCAGCGCGGAACCGCCGCTCGCGCTGCTTCCCCGTCATGTCGAGCTTTATGGGCGCTCGGACTCAGCGTGTCAAGCGAGTCCGGTCGGCCAGACCCGCGGCGTACCCGGCCATCTTCGCGGTGTCGGTGAACGCGATCAGCGCCGGCACCGCGACGGTGGCCATCGCCCTTTCGCGCGTGCCCTCGAACCGACGCCGCGCGCGGCGTACGGGCGTTCGCGCGTAGGCCACCCCGCCGGCGGCGACGAGCAGCTTCGGCCACGTGCGCTTGGAGGCGAGCGCAGCCGTGAGCCCGGCGTAGGTCGCGAACCGCACGGCGTGGCGATCCGGATGCATCCCGGCCTGCGCGTCGCCGCGCGCGTACCGGAAGTACTGCTGCCACGTCTCCGCGAGCGACGGCCGGGGCCGCCACCGCACCACGGCGTCGGGCGCGAAGCGCATGTCGAGGCCTCGTTCGCGCCATCGCAGGTCGACCCACATGTCCTCGCCGATCGCCAGCCATTCCGGGTAGCCGCCGACCACGTCGATCGCGTCGCGACGGTAGGCCACCGACCTCGCCGACGGGTTGAACGTCGCCGGGTCCACCTCGCTCGCATCCAGGGGGAGGTTCACCGAGGCCATGCAGGCCTGGAGGAAGCCGTCGGTCTGCGCCTGGTAGAAGCCCATCGAGACGTCGGCCCCCGCTTCGATCGGGGCGACGATCTCGGCGAGCCACGTGGGCTCGAGGGTGCAGTCGGCGTCGGTGACGGCGATGACGTCGTGGGTGGCGGCGGCGAGCGCCACGTTGCGACCCCGCGCGATGTTGGCGCCCGGTTCGACGATCAGCGTCACCGCGTCGACGGCGGCGAACCGTTCGGCGGTGCCGTCGGTGGATCCGCCATCCACGATGACGACCTCGTCGGGCGCGCGCGTCTGCGCGGCGAGCGACACCAGGAAGGCGTCCACCCCGTCGGCGCAGTCCTTCACGGTCGAGATCAGCGTGACCTTCATCGGGCCTCCACGGCCTGTCGGTACGCATCGAGCGTAGCGCGGGCCGTGGCCTCCCAGGTGAAGCGTCCTGCTCGTTCGTAGCCGCGTCGTCGTAGGTCGCCCGCCACCGCGGCATCGGTCAGCACCGTCGTGAGGGCCTGCGCGATCGCGGCGTCGTCGGTGGGATCGACCAGCAGGGCGGCATCGCCGGCCACCTCGGGGATCGACGTCGTCGAGGACGCCACCACGGGTGTCCCGCGGCTCATCGCCTCGAGCACCGGCATGCCGAACCCCTCGCTGAGCGACACGTACGCGGCGGCGTCGGCGGCGCGGTACAGCGCATCGATCTCCAGGTCCCCTAGGCCTTCGAGCCGCACGATCCGGCCAGGGCCGTCTTCGGCCAAGACGGTGTCGAGCTCGTCGGTGCGCCACCCCGGATGCCCCGCCAGCACCAGCGCGTGGGGGAGCGAAGCATCGGCGACCGCCCGGCGATAGGCACGCACCAACCGCGCCTGGTTCTTGCGGGGCTCGAACGTCCCGACCGACACGAGGTAGGGACCATCGATGCCGAGTCCCTGCACCACGGCCTCGGGAGGCAGCGTCGGCGCAGGCACGGGCACCGGCATGCCGGCGAGCGGCGTCACCCGCAGCCGGTCGGGGGCGATGCCACGGTCCCGCAGACGGCCTCCGACGTACTCGCTCGGCACCAGGACGATCGCGGCCTCCTTCCGCGCGATGTCGAGCCCTCGCCGGTACAACCGCAGCCAGGTGGTGGGGAACGCGTCGGGTTCGTCCTCGAAGGTCAGATCGTGGATCGTCACCACCAGCGACTGCCCGTCACGGATCGGCGGGATCGTCGCGGGGTTCGTGGCGTGTACCACGCTGCACCCGTCGAGCGTGTGCGGCAGCTTCGGCCGTCGTGCGACCGACCAACCGAGGTAGGCCGCCCGGGCGGGCATCCCGGTGGTCACGATCGGCACGGTGGTCGCGGGGACCCCCGTGGCTTCGTGGCTCCATCTCGATCGGAACGGCGTGAGCACCACCTGGTCGGATCGCTCGAGCTCGGTCGCGAGTTGCCGGACGTAGGTGCCGATGCCGCCGGGTGCCGAGAACCACAACTGGTCGATGTGGAACGCCACCGACAGCGGCGCATCGCCGGCGCGACTGCTCATGCGCGGACCTTCACCGATACGCCTCGATGCAGGAGCACCCGTCGGGACCCACCGTTGCGGCGTGCGCGGTGAACGGGGGGACGTCGATCCGGTCGCCTGCGGTCAGTTCGAGATCGCCATCATCGGTATGGAAGACGATCGAACCCACCAGGCAGAACAGCACCTTGTGCTCGCGATGGTCATGTCGCGCGTAGCGGTCGCCCGGACCGTTGCCCCACGATCGCGGGGCCGAGCACCCGTCGGCGTCGAACGCCGCCAGGGCCGTATCGCGGTCAACGGAGCCCGGCGTCAGGATGGCGCTCACGATGCGGGCACCCGTCCACTAGCGGACGTCGCTCCGGCCGTTGACGGGCGCGACCCCTTTGCGGGAGAACGGCGCGTGCTGCCCGTGCCAGGGCTCGCGCGCGTAGCGCCGTGTCTGCAACCCGCCGAGGCCGGTCGCATCGATCCGCCCCTGTAGTACCCAGGGCGACGGTTTCGGGCTCTCAGCCACGAAATACCGTTCGAGCGCCATCAGGATCGCGCGTTCCTCCTGGGGCGTGAGGCCCTCGGGGATCTCGATACGGCGTTCGCCTTCGTCGCGGATCGGCATCGCTCGGCTGACCTCCAGGGGTTCGGCTGGGTGGGCTATAGCGGGATGTTGCCGTGCTTGCGTGCAGGGACGGCCTCACGCTTCGTAGACAGCATGCGCATGGCCTGGATCAAGCGCTTGCGAGTCTCAGCCGGTTCGATCACGTCGTCGATGAACCCGCGCTCGGCCGCCGCGTACGGCGTCGAGAACTTGTCGCGGTATTCCTTGATCATCTCCGCGCGCTTCTTCGCAGGGTCGGCCGCCTTCTCGATCTCCTTGCGGAACACCACGTTCACCGCCCCTTCGGCACCCATCACCGCGATCTCGGCCGTGGGCCAGGCGAACGAGACGTCAGCCCGGAGGTGCTTGGAGTTCATGACGAGGTACGCGCCGCCGTACGCCTTCCGGGTGATCACCGTCATGCGCGGCACCGTGGCTTCGGCGTAGGCGTACAGCAGCTTCGCGCCGTGGCGGATGATCCCGTTGAACTCCTGCGTGGTGCCAGGCAGGAACCCGGGGACGTCCACCAGGGTCAGGATCGGCATGTTGAAGGCGTCGCAGAACCGCACGAACCGGCTCGCCTTCTCACTGGCATCGATGTCGAGCGTGCCCGAGAGGACCTTCGGCTGGTTCGCGATCACGCCCACGCTGTGACCGTCGAGCCGGGCGAACCCGGTCACCACGTTCATCGCCCACAGCGGGAACACCTCGAGGAACTCGCCGTCGTCCACGACGTAGCGGATCACCTCGTGCATGTCGTAGGGCTCTTTCGCTCGGTCCGGCACGAGGTGGGTCAGTGCGTCGGCGAGGCGGTCGGGGTCGTCGGTGGCGGCGTAGGCGGGCGGGTCCTCCAGGTTGTTGGAGGGCAGGAAGCTCAGCAGGTAGCGAACGCGCTGCAGCACGTCCTCGTCGTCCTCCCCGATGAACGAGGCGACGCCCGACTTCGTGGCGTGCGTCATGGCGCCGCCGAGCTCCTCCATCGAGACGTCCTCGCCAGTGACCGACTTGATCACCTCAGGACCGGTGATGAACATGTGCGAGGTCTCCTTCACCATGAAGGTGAAGTCGGTGATCGCCGGGGAGTAGACCGCCCCACCGGCACACGGCCCCATGATCACGCTGATCTGCGGGATCACGCCCGAGGCACGGACGTTCCGCTCGAAGATGTAGCCGTAGCCCGCGAGGCTCGCCGAGCCCTCCTGGATCCGCGCGCCACCCGAGTCGTTGATCGAGATGAACGGGGCGCCGGTGCTGATGGCCAGGTCCATGACCTTGCACACCTTTTGCGCCATGACCTCGCCCATGGAGCCGCCGAACACCGTGAAGTCCTGGCTGGCCACGAAGACCTTGCGGCCGTCGATCGTGCCGTAGCCGGTCACCACACCGTCGCCGGGCGGTCGCTTGCGATCCATCCCGAAGTCATGCGCCCGGTGGATCGCGAACGGATCGGTCTCCACGAACGAGCCCGTGTCCATCAGGATGTCGAGCCGTTCGCGGGCGGTGAGCTTGCCGCGATCGTGCTGCTTCTTCGCCGAGTCACGCCCGCCCGGCGTGAGGGCCGCCGTCTTCCGCTTGCGGAGCAGCTCGATGCGGTCTTCGACCGTCTTCTCCGGCTCTTCGGTGCTCGCCCCGCTGGGAACGTTCTTGTCCTTGGTCACCATGGGGGGAGTCTAGCCGCGTGATCCCGGGGGCAGGTTCAGCTGCAGTCGCTGCCGCCCCATGGACCCCAGCCGCCGGCGTGGGCCATGCGGATCGACACGATCGCGTTCGTGCGGCCGTTCAGGATCCGCTTCTTCAGCGCCCAGGAGGGCTTGGTGTAGGTGTCGTAGTTGTTCGCCCAGTAGTCGATGTGCTGCTGGTAGAGGCCCTTGTTGATGCCGTTGGAGGACTCGGCCCAGGGCAGCAGGCCGCTCTCCCGCTTGGCGATGCACAGCGCGGTCCGGGGTCCTCCACGCACCGACCAGCGATCGACGGCGCACCGGATCACGTCTCGCATGTATGCCCGAACGCCCTGATCCTCCCCGCGGCCGAAGTCGCACGGACCGGTGGCTTGGGCGGCGGGAGCAGCGACGAGCACGAGCGAACCGGTCAGCGCCACGACCAGCGCAAACGCCGCGACCCGCGACCTGGTGCCGACGGTCCTGCGGTCCTCGGTCTCCATCCATCTCCCTGGTGTTCGTCCTCACGACGAGCGTCACCGATCGAAGGGAAGAGGGGGACGCTGTCGGTGACAGCCCAGGCACCCTAGCACCAGGGACCCGCAACCGTCGACCCGCGGTCGAGGGTTGATAGAGACCTCCAGCCATCAGATGTCGACGCGGCCGCCGGCTCGCCAGTAGATCCCGGCGTCTCGATCGAGGAACCCTTCGTCGACCAGGTACCGGCGCAGCGAGGCGTAGTCGTTGAAGAACGCCCCGACGGTCGCGTTGACCTCCTTCTCGTCGTAGTGCACGCCGGGTTCGAACTCGGATGCGATCCGCTCGAGCACGATCCGGCGTTTCGCGGCCTTCCCCGGGATCTCGGTGAGCCGGCCGTTCCGGAAGAACGTCCGGAGCACGATCTCCTCGTCCTCGTTGGCGGCGCCCAATGCCAGGCCGACGTCGCGTGGTGGTCCGACCTGCTCCGCGGCCCACCGGAGGGTCTCGGGATCGAGCCGGTAGGTCCGGCGGTCGTCCGCCAGGCGCGCCACGCCCGTCGCGGTGAGGCGGTTGAGGTGCTTGCGCACCCTCGTGATCGGCAGGTCGAGCGCCTCCGCGAGTTCCCGCGCCGCCAGATCACGGCGAGCCAGCGCCCCGGCGATCGCGAGGCGTTCCGGGTCTGCCAGCGCCCGCAAGATGTCGTCAGGTGTTTCGGCCATGTCGGTCTCTCTGCTTACCATGCGCTGGTGCAACTCACCGACCCGCAGCAGCGCACGCTCGACGGGCTCATCGGCACCGGAGAACGACCCACCTTCTCCGCCGACCTCCCACAACGCCTCCGCGACCGTATCGAAGAGGCCGTCCGGGAGCTCGAACTCCGCGAGCCGCTGTGGCTGGGCAAGGAACGCCTCAACCAGCATTCGCGGTGCGAGGGACAGTTCCAGGCCGCCGTCAGCGGTGAGTCCTCACCGTTCGCGCACTCGTCCAAGAGCGCCTACGGCGTGCTCCTGCACAAAGCCATCGAGGTCGAGGTCGGGGCGCGCGAGGGCATGGATCCCCACGAGGTCGCCCAGGTCGCGGTCGGCCGGGTGCTCGACCGCGAGGATCGGTTCGTCGAGTACTGGAGCGAACTCTCGGCGTCCGAGCAGGACGACGTGCTCATGGAGGTGGTGCGTCGGGTCACCCTGTTCCAGGCCTCGTTCCCCCCGTTGAAACCCCTGCGGCGCGAACTCGCGCCGATCAGTGAGCTCCGCGTACGGTCCGAGCTGCTCGGAGGCGACCTGGTGCTGTCGGGGCAGATCGACCTGGTCATGGGACTGCCCGACAAGCTCGAGCCTATGCGGGCCACCAGGCTGGCGGTCGACCTGAAGACCGGCGGGGCCTACCCCGAGTTCGCCGAGGACATGCGGTTCTACGCGTTGGTCATGACCCTGCGGTTCGGGGTTCCCCCTTACCGGGCGGCGTCGCTGTTCCTGGAGAGCGGCACCTGGCAGTCCGAGGACGTCACCGAGGATCTCCTCGTCCACGCGGCAGATCGCGTGATCGGAGCCGCACGTGCGGCGGCCGGGTTGGTCAACGGCCGAGAGGCCCATCTGCGGCCCGGGACCTACTGCACGTGGTGCCCACGCTCGTCGACGTGCCCGGTCGCCGAGCTCCCCACCGCGGTCGGCGCCTGAGAAGCTCCGACCTGCCTGCAGTTCCCACCGTTCGCGTGCCGATGCAGGAAGATGGGAACACCGGGCGCCGGCAACTCGAGCCGCCCACGAGCGAAAGGATCGTCGAACGGTGGGGTCGATCTCTCGGGGCTTCCGTCTCGCGAAAGCCAGCTGGGGCGTCGTCCGCCAGGACCACCAGCTGTTGGTGCTCCCGGTCGTCTCGTTCTTCTGCTCGTTGATCGTGATCGCGGTCTTCGCGGCAGGAGCCTTCGGCATCGGGATCCCCGCCGACGGCGAGTCGGTGAGCCCCGCGCTCTACGTCCTCGGGTTCGTGATGTACGTGGCGCTCGCGTTCGTCACGATCTTCTTCAACGCCGCGATCGTCGGGACCGCGATGAAGCGCCTCAACGGCGAGGACGCATCGATCAAGGACGGGTTGGCACTCGCACGGCAGCACCTGGGCAAGATCTTCGTGTGGGCGCTGATCACCGCCACCGTGGGGATGATCCTCCGCACCCTCCAGGACCGCGCCGGCATCGTCGGGCGGATCGTGATCGGCCTGATCGGCGTCGCCTGGAACGTGATCACCTTCTTCGTCGTCCCCGTACTGCTCTATGAGCCCGTCGGCGTGCCCGAGGCCATCAAGCGCTCGGCGTCGATCTTGCGTCAGCGATGGGGCGAGCAGTTCATCGGCACCGCCACGATCGGGTTCGCGATCTTCCTGGTGGCGATCCCCGTGGTGCTCGTCGGCGGCGCGATCGCGTACGCCGCACCGCTGGTGGGTGTGCCACTCCTGGTGATCGCGATCGGCGGGCTCATGGCCGTCGGGGCCGCATGCTCGGGGGTGTTCAACGCCGCCCTGTACCGGTTCGCGACGACCGGTGAGGCCGCCAGTGTGTTCTCGATCGAGGATCTCAACGGCTCCTTCCGGCCGAAGAAGGGGTTCTTCGGCAAGGACGCTTCCGGTTCGGCGACGGACGGCATGGGTTCGGGGCTTCCGGCCGCGCCGGCGCAGGATGTTCCCCCCACACGGCCCGACGCCGGCTAATGCTCGACGAACTCGCGCTTCCTTCACGTCTTGCTAGGGTTCGCCCGACCGTGTTCGTCGTCACCACCGGAAAAGGGTGAGAACCGTGGCCAAGGACCTGTACGACATCGGAGAGCTTCCGCCGCTGGGTGAAGTGCCGGCGCAGATGCACGCGCAGTTGGTGCGTCCCGACCGCTACGGCGATCCCGAGAAGGCCATCCAGGACGAGGTCATCGACGTTCCCGAGCTGGGGCCGAACGACGCCCTCGTGCTGGTGATGGCCGCAGGCGTGAACTTCAACAACGTCTGGGCGGCGCGCGGGGTACCGGTCGATGTCACGAAGACGCAGGCGCGGTGGGGCGAGCCCACCGACTTCCACATCGTGGGTTCGGACGCGAGCGGGGTCGTGTGGGCGGTCGGCGACCAGGTCACGAACGTCGAGGTGGGCGACCGCGTCGTGGTACATGCCGGCCAGTGGGACGTCGACGACCCGCACGTGAAGGCGGGCAAGGACCCGGGCCTGGCGGCGTCGTTCCGCGTCTGGGGCTACGACACCTGCTGGGGATCGTTCGCGCAGTTCACCAAGGTGCAGGCTCACCAGTGCCTGCCGAAGGCCGACTTCCTCACATGGGAGGAGGCCGCGGCCCCCACCCTCACGGGGTCGACCGCCTACCGCATGCTCTTCGGCTGGCCTCCGCACACCGTGGAACCCGGCGACGTAGTGTTGGTATGGGGCGCCAGTGGCGGCCTCGGATCCCTCGCCGTGCAGCTGGTCGCCAACGCCGGCGGACGCGCGGTGGCGGTGGTGGGCAGCGAGGAGAAGGGCGAGTACGCGAAGTCACTCGGCGCCGTCGGTTTCGTCAACCGCAAGGACTTCTCGCACTGGGGCGTGCCGCCGGCCTGGGACTCGGCCGAGTGGAAGGACTGGTTCGGCGGCGCGAAGGACTTCGGCAAGGCGGTCTGGGAGGCGCTGGGGGAGAAGGTCAGCCCGCGCATCGTCTTCGAGCACCCGGGCCAGGACACGATCCCGACGTCGATCTTCGTCGCCGACCGCGGTGGCATGGTGGTGATCTGCGCGGGCACCAGCGGCTACGACACCATGGTGGACGTTCGCTACCTCTGGTACATGCAGAAGCGCTACCAGGGCTCGCACCTGTTCAACGACGATCAGGCCCAGGCGTTCAACGACCTGGTGGTCCAGGGCAAGATCCAGACCACGTTGGGCGCCGCCTACCCGTACGACCAGAGCGGCCACGTGCATCAGCTGATGGGCGACGGCGACCTGCCCGAAGGCAACGTGAGCGTGCTGATCAACGCGCCCACCGAAGGCCTGACCGACCTGCCCTAGCCTTCGGCGCGAACGTCGGCGTTCCCCCGGCCGGTCTGGGTTCGGTAGGTGACCTCGGCGCCCAGTCGCACGTCGTCGATCCGCTCATGGACGACCTCGACCATGGGTTCGGGGAGGGCCTCCAGCGGGAACCAGCGCGCTTCCGAGGCCTCGTCGGTGGCGATCGGCTCGCCCGACTCGTACCTGCAGCGGAAGACGAAGACCGTCAGGTCCTGACGAGGCCGGTGGTACACGCCGACGATCGGGCCGGGACGCACACCGACCCCTGATTCCTCGAGGCATTCGCGAACGGCGGCCTCCCACGGTGCCTCCCCTTCCTCGACGAAGCCACCCGGCATCTCCCACGTGCCGATGTCTCGGCGGCGAACCAACAGGATCCGCACCTCGTGGAGCACCGCGGCGGAGGCGGAGAGGAGCCGCCCGCCCACGCTCAGCGTTCCTGGACGAGTTCGACCAGCACGCCGCCCATCGCCCGGGGGTGCAGGAACGCGATCAGGGTGTTGCGCGAACCTGCGCGCGGCGCCTCATCGACCAACTGGGCGCCCTCGGCGCGGAGGTGGGCGAGCGCACGTTCGATGTCGTCCACGCGATAGGCCACGTGATGCACGCCGGCCCCCCGGGAGGTGAGGAACCTCCCGACCGAGGTGTCGGGCTCGAGCGCGCCCAACAACTGGATGTACGAGGAGCCGACCGCCAACAGCACTTCCTCGACCCCTTGATCGTCGACGCGCTCCCGGTGGGTCGGTTCGACCCCGAGGAGGCGCGAATACTCGGCGACCGAGGCCTCCAGGTCCGAGACGGCGATGCCCACGTGATCGATGTCGGTGAGCTCGATGGTCATGAGCGATCTCCGAGGTCGGGTTGCATGCGGGCCACCAGATCGTGCGCCTGGGCCACGTGATACGCGGGCAGGGTGAGCACACGCGTGACGGCCGCCACCCCCATCGTCCGCAGATCTGCTTCTGGTTTCGCACCGGTTGCCGTCGGAGGCGTCTCGAGCACGTAGAACTCGACCAGCTCCAGGAACTGGGCCAGGGACGGCACCAGCCCGCCGCGCTCGTAGGCGTAGATCGTGGCCGTGGATGCGGGGCATGCGGGGACGTCGGCTGCCTTGTCCACCGATCGGTAGCCCGCTGCACGCCGGAGCTCGCGCAGGAGCGCCCCGATCGTGCGCTTGTCCGCCGAACCGATCGGCGGCTGCTTCTTCCTGGCCACGGCCGAACCCTACCGGGTGGGTACGGGCCGCCGCACGGCCCGCGAAACCCGTTGCGCGCCTGGGCCACGGGACCATTCGGTCCCCCGTCTGGGCCGAAGGACCGATATCCGGGGGAGGCCGGTCGGCGTAGCCTGGCTCGCAGGCGGATCACAGGGGGACCCGCCACCCGAGCAAGGAGCAAGGCCCGTGCCGAACAAGGAAACGGCTTCCGACACCACCGCCCTGTTGCAGGGCTCCCAGTTGCTGCAGAAGGGTCGCGCCGACGTCTTCCGCCAGCGCGAACGCACGAAGTTCAAGCGGATCATCCGCGCGATCGTCGTGATCGGGCTGATCGATCTCTACCTCTGGTACCGCTACTCGTCCGGCCGCCCGCTCACGCTGCCGTCGCTGCCCGACGACTGGGTGTTCCTGCTCTTCCCGCTCCTGATCTTGATCCCGGTGCTGCTCATGGTCGCGTTGCCGTTGATCAACGGGCGCTCACCCCACATCACCGTCTACCCCGAACAGGTCGAATCGGGCCTCACGGACATCAAAGGGCTCGACACCCAGGTCGACGAAGTGGTCCGCTCGCTCGACGTGTTCCTGGGCTACGCCACCTTCCGTGAAGAGCTCGGCGGCACCCCTCGGCGAGGCATCCTCTTCGAAGGACCACCCGGAACAGGAAAGACCTACCTGGCGAAGGCCATGGCCAAGCAGGCGGGCGTGCCATTCCTGTTCATCTCTGCCCCCGCCTTCCAATCGATGTGGCAGGGGATGACCGCCTATCGCATCCGATCGTTCTTCAAGGCCCTGCGGAAGGCCGCGCGCAAGGAAGGGGGCGCGATCGGCTTCATCGAGGAGATCGACGCGATCGGCATGTCGCGAGGTGGCGGCAACAACGCCACCCCCGATGGGCTCGCCCGAGCCACCGTGGAGAACTTCGGCATGGGCGACTCGGGCTCCATGGTGAACGAGCTGCTGATCCAGATGCAGTCGTTCGACCAGCCGCCGTTGCGTACCCGCCTGCGGGCCAAGATGATCGGGTGGGTCAACGCCTACCTGCCCACCGACCGTCAACTCACGGCGATCAAGTCCGAGTACCACAACATCCTGCTGATCGCGGCCACGAACCGCGGAGACTCCCTCGATGCCGCCCTGGTGCGTCCGGGCCGGTTCGACCGGCGCCTCTATTTCGATGTCCCCACCAAGCAGGGGCGCGTGGACCTGATCGACTGGTTCCTCGATCGCAAGAGCCACCACCAGCAGTTGGACGATCCGCAGACCCGCGAGCGCATCGCCTACGAGACGTTCGGCTACACCCCGGTGATGATCGAGCACCTCTTCGATGAGGGCATGCTCGTCGCGTTGCGCGAAGGGCGTCGCCAGATGAACTTCGACGACGTGATGGAAGCCAAGCTCAACGAGGAGATCGGACTGAAACAGCCGGTCGTCTACACCGAGCAGGATCGCGAAGCCGTCGCCACGCACGAGGCCGGCCACGCCACGGTCGCCTACTTCGTGGGACAGAACCGTCGCCTCGAGGTGCTGTCGATCATCAAGCGGCGTGGATCGCTCGGCATGCTCGCGCACGGTGATTCCGAAGAGCGGTTCACCCGGACACGCAGCGAGATCGAGTCGGGGATCGCGATCGCCCTGGGAGGCCTGGTGGCCGAGGAGTTGTGCATCGGTGATGCCGGCACCGGACCCGCGGGCGACCTCGCGCATGCCACCAGCCTCGCCGCAGGCATGGTCGGATCGTTCGGCATGGCGGGGTCGCTGATCTCCTACGACGCCGTGACACAGGGTCCGATCGGTGGCGCGAACCTGGTGGGCAAGGTGCTCGCCGACAGCGAGGGCCGCCAGCGCGTGGACGACATCCTCGAGGCGCAGCGCGAGAAGGTCATCGCCGTGCTGGAAGCCAACCGCGATGTGCACGCCGCGTTGCGTGATGCCCTGATCGCTCGAGATGAACTGATCCGGGACGACATCCTCGAGGTCATCGAACAGGCCCTGTCCGCGCGCGCCTGAGCGGTGCTCACGGTTGTTCGCGAGCCGCCTCTAGACTGGGAGGCATGGCTGAGCGAGCGGTGATCGTCGCGGGGGCTCGAACCCCCATCGGGAAGTTCCGCGGGTCCCTGGCGGGGTTCAAGGCCGTCGAACTGGGGTCGGCCGCGATCGCCGGAGCGCTGGAGCGATCCGGCGTGGCCCCCGAGCAGATCGAGTACTCGATCATGGGGCACGTCCTGCAGGCGGGTCAGGGCCAGATCACCTCGCGGCAGGCGGCGATCGCCGCCGGCATCCCCAAGGAGATCCCCGCCCTCACGGTGAACAAGGTCTGCCTGTCGGGCACGTCCGCCATCGCGATCGCCGATCAGATGATCCGCGCCGGTGACCTCGAGATCGCGGTCGCCGGCGGCATGGAGTCGATGACGAACGCGCCCTTCGTCCTGCCGAACGCGCGCGAGGGCTCGCGGCTGGGTGACACCGAGATGCTGGACTCCATGATCCACGACGGTTTGTGGTGCGCGTTCGACGACCGGCACATGGGTGAGGGCACCGATGCGATCAGCGCCGAACTCGGGATCACGCGTGAGGATCAGGACGCATGGGCGGCCCGTTCACAACAGCGCGCGCGCGATGCATGGGACGCGGGCCGCCTGGCCGGCGAGGTCGTGCCCATCGAGGTGCCGCAGCGCAAGGGCGATCCGGTGATCTTCGAGCGAGACGAGGGGATCAGAGGTGATACCACCGCCGAGGCCCTCGCGAAGCTGCGGCCGGCGTTCACGCCCGACGGCACGGTCACCGCGGGCAACGCTTCGCAGATCTCCGACGGAGGCGCCGCCGTCGTCGTCACCAGCGCCGAGGTGGCCGAGCGCATGAACCTGGAGCCGATCGCCGAGATCGTGGCCTACGGCATGTCGGCCGACCGCTACCCGTCGCTGCACACGGTGCCCGCGCTCGCGCTGGAGAAGGCACTGAAGCGCGCCGGCCTCGCGGTCACCGACCTGGGCCTGCTCGAGGTCAACGAGGCCTTCGCGGCGGTCGCCCTGCATACGGCGCGGACCCTGGACATCGATGAGGACCTGGTCAACGTGAACGGCGGGGCCGTGGCGCTCGGTCACCCGATCGGGGCCAGCGGCACGCGGATCGTGCTCACCCTGGCGTTGGAGATGCAGCGGCGAGGGGTGGACCTGGGTGCCGCGACGATCTGCGGGGGCGGCGGGCAGGGCGACGCGTTGATCCTGCGACGTCTCTGACGGCCGTCCGGCTCAGTTCTCCTCGGCGGTCGACAACCGGTGCAGCTCCTGCACCAGCATCGAGGATCCGTCGCTGTGCTCCCAGTCGTCCGTGGGCGTGTCCACCACGACCTTGACGTCTCGCGTGGGCCCGGCAGGCTGACCGGTCCCGGCGCCGTCTGGCAGATACACCTTGAACGATGAGCCGCCTTCTTCCCGGCCCTCGACCGTCGCCCAACCGGCCTGCGCTTCGGCGAACCGTTGCACCACCGGGCTCATCGACGCGTCGGAGGAGGGTTCGGGGTCCGAGACCGAGATCAACGCGCCGTCGTCGTGCTGCTCGAGCCGGACCACGATCGTCTTCTTCGCCGGCGTGCGGTCACCGCTCGATCGCAGCAGGCCGGCCAGGATCTGCTCGGTCCGCAACGGGTCGACCGCCACCACCAAGCGGTCGGCGTGGATCACGACCTCGTGGTCGGCGTCCACACCGGATTCCTCGACGACGCGGCGGACCAGCGTCTCCAGATCGGTACGGCGGACCGTGAGCTCGATCGTGCCGTTCACGAGGCGGTCGGCGTCACCCAGATCCGACACGATGTGCTCGAGACGACGGGTGTGGGCCGTCAACTGACGGACCAGCTGCGCCTGCTCCTTCGCGTCCTTCTTGTGCTTGAGGATCGACGTGATGCCCATGATCCGGGTGAGGGACTTGCGAGCGTCGAACGACAGCTCCTTCATGAACGGGCTGGTCGCGCGCCGGTCCTCCAGGGGAGCGGCCTCGCCCACGGCGATGGCATCGTCGGCTTCGCCCTCGGCCGCATCGTCGCCTCGGA
>JBKPMF010000318.1:0-6812 GCA_046732015.1 Actinomycetota bacterium | reverse complement strand
GCGCACATCGATTGGGGGGACGAGGACGATGCCTGACCGTTACGACGTGATCATCATCGGCACCGGAGCAGGCGGTGGCACGCTCGCCCACACCCTGGCTCCGTCGGGCAAGAAGATCCTGCTGATCGAGCGCGGGGACTTCCTCCCCCGGGAACGCGAGAATTGGGAACCCGACCCGGTGTTCATCGAAGGGCGCTACATCTCCCCCGACACCTGGTACGACCCCGACGGCAAGACCTTCCAGCCGCAGGTCCACTACTACGTCGGTGGTGCGACGAAGCTGTACGGCGCCGCGCTGTACCGTCTCCGTCCCCAGGACTTCGGCGAGCTGAAGCACGTCGATGGCGTCTCCCCCGCGTGGCCGCTGTCCTACGACGACTTCGAGCCGTGGTACTCGAAGGCCGAGCAGCTCTACCAGGTGCACGGCAATCACGGCGAGGATCCGACCGAGGGACATTGGAGCCAGCAATATCCCTGGCCGGCGGTGTCGCACGAGCCCAGGATCCAGCAGCTCGCCGACGACCTCACGGCCGCCGGATATCAGCCTTATCACGCGCCGTGCGGCATCATGCTCGACGAGGGGCACCGAGCCATGAGCACCTGCATCCGGTGCACCTGGTGTGACGGATACCCGTGCCTGGTGCATGCGAAGTCCGATGCCGAATCCATCGCGGTTCGACCCGCCTTGACATCGCCGAACGTCACGTTGCTCGTGAACACCGAGGTGGTGAAGCTCGAAACGGACCCGACCGGACGATCAGTCACCGGCGTCGTCGTGGAACGTGAGGGCGCACGAGAGACCTACGAGGCGGACATCGTCTCGCTCTCGGCGGGCGCGTCGAACACCGCCAAGATCCTGCTGAGTTCCGCCAACGACCAGCACCCGAACGGGCTCGCCAACGGCTCCGACCAGGTCGGCCGCAACTACATGTTCCACAACAGCAAGGCGGTCGTGGCCCTGTCGAAGGAGCCGAACGACACCGTCTTCCAGAAGACGTTGGCGATCAACGACTTCTACCTGGGAGCCGACGGCTACGACTGGCCCGTCGGGCAGATCCAGATGGTGGGCAAGTCGAACGCGGAAGCCATGAAGGGTGAGGAGCCGATGCTCACTAAGCTCGCACCGCACTGGAGCCTCGCGGACACGGCGCGGCACGCCGTGGACTTCTGGTTGACCACCGAGGACCTGCCCAAGGCGGACAACCGGGTAACACTCGCCGACGACGGGAACGTCCAGCTGACATATCACACGACGAACGACGAAGAGGCCGATCGCCTCTACCACGAGCTGAAGGTGATCCTGAACCATGCCGGCATGGCCGATCATCACGTGCTCGACAAGAACTTCTACATGCACATGAGCATCCCGATCGCGGGGGTGGCACACCAGGCGGGCACATGCCGGTTCGGCTCCGACCCTGCCACCTCGGTCCTGGACGCCGACTGCAAGGCCCACGAACTCGACAACCTCTACGTCGTGGACACGAGCTTCTTCCCGAGCATCGGCGCGGTGAACCCGGCACTGACCGCGATGGCGAACGCGATCAGGGTCGGTGAACATCTGACCGAACGGATGGCATAGCGACGCCGGCGGCATCCCTCAGATGGGGCGGAGCCACGGATGGGATCATGACTGACGTTCCTTCCGTCAACTTCGACCGAGCCGCCGGGTCCTACGACGTCACTCGGCCCGTGGACGACACGGAGCTCGCGCAGACCCTGGACCTGCTGCATCGATCGCTGGACCCCTCCGGGATGACGCTGGAGGTTGGGGTCGGCACCGGAGCCCTGGCCCTTCCGCTCGCGGAGCGCGGGTGGCACGTCACGGGCGTGGATATCTCCGCCGCCATGCTCTCCAAACTCGTCGAGAAGGCCGGCGGGACGCCACCGATCGCGCTGGTTCGCGCCGACGCCACCGCGCTCGCGTTCGCCGACGCCTCGTTCGGTGGCGCCTACGTCCGCCATGTCTTCCACCTGGTCCCCCGATGGCGAGACGTCGTGGCCGAGCTCCGCCGGGTGACCGAGGGCAGCGTGGCGATCGCCCTCGGCACGGCTCCCGGCCCGTGGCACGACCTCTGGTATGCGATGAGGGCGGTGCTGGGACCCGACGCCGACCATGTCGGTTTGGACTTCGCCGCTGGTGGCGACGAGCAGCTTCGCGAGGCCTTCATCGCTCTGGGCGCCGTGTTCGAGGAAGAGGCGACGATCGACCATCCGGCTCATGAGACCGTTGCCGGGTTCCTCGACGCCGTGCAGGCTCGCGCACCCTCCTGGACCTGGCGCGTTCCCGAGGAGCGGCTGAACGCGGCACTCGACGTGGGAAGACGGTGGACGGTGGAGCGCTACGGAACCACGGACATCCGTCTCGAGGAACGGGTCCGGCAGCGATGGTGGGTCTTCGAGGTCAGTTGATCGTCGTCCGGCGGTCGAGTTCGAACCACACGACGTTCGGCTGATCCCGGGTCACACCCCAGCGATCGGCGATCCGATCCACGAGGATCAAGCCCCAGCCGCCGATGTCCTGGTCCGAAGCGGTTCCGTCGAGGTCGGGTTCGAAGCCGGGCGAGTCGTCGGTCACGCTCACGCGTAAGTGGTCGTCCGACAACACCAGCTCCATGCCGATCCCGCCACCGGCCGACGGCCCTGCATGCCGGACGCTGTTCGTCACGACCTCGCTGGTCAAGAGCGCTGCGTTCTCCCGCATCTCGCTCGGAAGGACCTCAGCGATGAACTCCGAGAGGAATCGACGAGCCATCGCCGGGGCGTCGGCGAGAGAGGGAAGCAGGGTTGAGATCGCGGACATCTGGGCGCCTTCTACGGTCCGGAACGGGTGTCTCCGTAAGGGGCATACCCGCTCTTCGTTAAAATAGGCCACAGCAGATCGCCCTGGAAGGAGGCAACGATGTTCGATGTCGAGGCATCCGACTCGGAAGGTGTGCGCAGGATCGTGCTCGTGGGAGAGTTCGACCTCGCGGCGATGCCGACGGCTGAGACCTCGCTCGCTGAAGCGACCGCGAACGGCTACGCAGCGATCGAGATCGACCTCAGCGCCTTGACGTTCCTGGATTCTTCCGGCGTCCGGTCACTGATGATCACCGTGGATCGGTGTCGCGAACGCGGGACTCCGCTCACGATCATCCCCGGCCCCCGGGGTGTGCAACGCGTCTTCGAGATCACCGGGCTGGTCGATACCCTGCCGTTCGCGACGCCATCGGACCCAGCGGACGACGACCGAACGTAGCGACGCCCCGGCATGTTTGTCGCGAGCCAACCTGGGTACCGCGAGCAGCATGGCCCATGTCTTGATCAACAAACTCACGGCGAAGCCGGGCAAGCGCGACCAGGTCGTCAAGAACCTGATCGAGTCCGGGAAGCTGTTCGACGACAACGAGGCGTGTGTGATGTACCTCGTGACCGAGTCCTCCGACTCCCCGGACGACATCTGGGTGCTCGATCTTTGGACGAGCGAGGACGCACACTCGCAGGCGCTCCAAGCTCCCGAACTGCAGCCCGCAATCGCTGAGACCATGCCATTGCTGGAGGGGATGCCCGAGCAGATCGAGGTGCAGGCTCGGGGCGGCAAGGGCCTCCCCGAGCACTGAGCGAGGGTCGACGATGGGAACCAGGACCAGCTACCAGTCGGGCACCTTCTCCTGGGTCGAGCTCACCACCAACGATCGTGACGACGCGCAGCGCTTCTACGGCGGTCTGTTCGGCTGGGACTTCCAAGACGACGAGCGCGTCAGTGGCGATGTGTCCACGATCGCTCACCTCGGCGGCGAGGCCGTCGCGGGGATCACGGAGCAGTCTGCGTCCCAGGGGGCGGGTGAGATACCAACCAGCTGGGTCAGTTACGTGACCGTCCCGAGCGTCGACGAGTCCGCGATGCGTGCCGGCGAGCTAGGCGGCACAGTGCTCGCGAAGCCGTTCGACGTCGGGGATGCGGCGCGGGTGGCCGTCGTCGTCGATCCGACCGGGGCTGCGATCGGACTCTGGGAGGCCCGGAACTCGATCGGCGCGGAACGCGTGAACGGCCCCGGCTGCCTGACCTCGAACGAGCTCGCGACCGACGACGTCGACGCGGCGTCGAAGTTCTACCGCGAACTGTTCGGGTGGTCGATCGAGGAGGTCGACACCGGTGGTGGGCCGCGCTACTGGCTCATCCACGGCGAGGGCGCCCTGGAGGGTCGCAACGGGGGCATGCGAGAGCTGGGCCCCGCAGCAGACGGCATCCCACCCAACTGGGTGCCGTATTTCACCACCGAGTCGGTCGACAATGCGTTGACACAGGCCGAAGAGCTCGGTGGCACCACACTCATGCCGGCGACGCAGATCCCCGCCGGCACCATCGCCGCGGTTCGAGACCCCCAAGGGGCGGCCTTCTCGATCTTCGAAGGCGACGTCGACGACTGAGGGCGTCTCGTAGCTCGGTCGATCCGCGCGCGGAGGCGCAGGTTCGACTCTTGCCAGGGGTTCGATGACTATCGGCGCCGACGGGACGCTTCCATCCACCACGGCGCGAACCCGAGGTCGTTCTCGTCGAGCGTAGAACCGGGAGGCACGACGGCGTCGATCGCGTCGAGCGTGGCCTCGCCGAGCCGCACATCGGCCCCGGCGATCAGCTCCTGGATCTGCTGCGGGGTGCGAACACCGACGATCGCACTGGTGACCGCGGGGTGCGCCAGTGTGAAGGCCACCGCCATGTGCGTCATGGAGATCCCTGCGCCGTCGGCGATGGTGGCCAGCTCCTCCACGACGTCGAGCTTCCGCTGGATCTCCGGGCGGTGCTCATCGAACTGAGCGGCGATCGGCCCACCCCGTTCGCGATTGCGAGTGGCACGAGCTTCTGGCGAGCGATCGAAGTTCCCCCGGCGGTAGCGGCCCGTGAGCCATCCACGGCCGAGGGGCGCCCACACCAGCACCCCGAGTCCGTACTCCTGGGCGACGGGGAACACCTCGCGTTCGACGTGACGCACGAAGATCGAGTACGGGGGCTGCTCGGTCCGGAAGCGCGCGAGACCGCGTCGCTCGGATACCGACTGGGCGTGCACCAGTTGCCAACCGGCGTAGGTGGACGTCCCGAACGCCCGGATCGTGCCGGCACGCTGGAGATCCGTGAGCGCCGATAGCGTCTCCTCGATATCCGTCTCCTCCTCCGGCCGATGCACCTGGTAGAGGTCGAGGTGATCTGTGCCCAACCTGCGCAGGCTCGCTTCGACGGCGCGCATGATCCACACCCGCGAGTTGCCGCGGTCGTTCGGACCGGAGCCCATCGGGTTGTGGAACTTCGACGCCAGCACGACCTCGTCCCGACGCCCCGCGATGGCCTTGCCGACGATCTCCTCGGACTCGCCGTCCGAATACATGTCGGCCGAATCGATGAAGTTGATCCCGGCGTCCAGCGCCTGATGCACCGTGCGGATGCACTCGTCGTGATCCTGATTGCCCCACGCCCCGAAGGCCATCGTGCCAAGGCAGTGGGTACTCACGCGGATCCCGGTTCCGCCGAGAACTCGGTATTCCATGGTCAAGAGAGCTTAGTCAAGCCAGAAGACGGAGGGTCCGCTCCCCGGCGGCTGACCGAAGCCTTCCCCGATCGAGAAGCTCACCCCGTAGAGGCGATGCGGTCCCGCACGACCACGCCCGAACACCAGGCTGGACGGGAAATCCAGTGGGGCGCCGCTCGCGATGATCGAGGTCGAGCCGCCACGGGTCACCCGCGCGATCGAGTTCGCGAGGTTGAGCGCGATGAAGGCGTTCCCATGGACGTCGAGCGCCACGCCGTCAGGGTTCTGGCCGGCAGGCAACGACGTGACCTCGCGGATCTGGCCGGGGTGCCCGCCGACGTTCGGGATGTGGAGCACCGTCCTGCGCTCGGTGTTGGTGACCGTCAACACGTCTTTGCGGATCGCGATCCCGTTCGCGCCCAGGAACAGGCCGAGGCTGCCGTCTCCGGTCAGCGCTTCGTCCTGCAGCCAGATCGACGCCCGGCCTCCCCTCGGGATCCGCCAGATCGCTCCCGTGGAGTCGGTCACGAACAGGTTCATCCGTCGGTCGAACGCCAGTCCGTTCGGGATGCCGATCGCGGCTGTGCCGGGGAGCCGTGTCGCCGCGCCACTTCGTCGGTCGAAACGCCAGACGCCGGCCGCGGCGGGGTTCGCCGACTGCACCCCCGCGTAGACGTTGCCGGCGCGGTCGACCGCCAACCCCAGCATGCCGAAGTCGGTACCCGGCGTGATGCCGTCGACGTGCCCGAACGGCTCGGGTGAAGAGGATCCGGCCGGGATCTTCCACAGATCGCCGAGCGGCGAGACGCTCACGAAGAGGTTGCCGCGCTGGTCCGACGCGATGCCCTCAGGGGTCTCCCCCGCGGACTCGTTGAAGGTCACGAGGACGTGGACGGGTGTTGGCTCAGCCGAGGCGCTGGGAAGCACGGCGAACGCCATCCCGATCGCGAGCAGAACGGATGCGCTGGCGCGCAGACGGGATCGGGGGGTGAGCATCTCGAGGACTCCTCTCGTGCCATCGATGAGACGCAGAGGGCCGTACCCAGATCCCGGGCGAACTACACTGCTCCTGACCCTGGGACTCAGGGGCGGGTCAGGGCGTGGCGATCGGACGCACGGCGGGGATGGTCGAGTCGTCGTGACACGCGCCGTCCTTCTCGAGCTCCCCGCGATCCAGGCAGCGAGCCTCGGCGATCCAACGTCCGCCATGCGCCCGCGAGACGCTCCGAGTTCCCGGTAATGGTCGTTCCTCTCCGCTGGAAGCTGCTCCCCGAAGAATCGGCCCGTATCGAGCCCCGCTTGAGC
>JBKPMF010000317.1:0-4743 GCA_046732015.1 Actinomycetota bacterium | reverse complement strand
GAACTCCTCGACGCCCGGCGCGGTGAGCTCGTTGACCGGTCCCACGGGCACCTGGTTCGAATCCGGCCGTTGCAGCAGCGTCGCCGCGGAACGGAGGTCTTCGGCTCGGGCGTTGGCGTCGCTCGCTCGCAGGCCTTGGGTGACCGCGAGGCCGGCGAGGCCGACCACCGCGACGACGCTGGCCGCCACGGCGAAGATCTGCACGGGTCGCCGGCGCGATGCCGGAGGCTCGAGCTCGCGATGCAGGCGTGGGAGCAGGGTCTCGGGTGGGGTGAGTGGGGCGGCGTCGAGCGCGAGGTCGGCCGACAGGTCCTGGAACGCCGACAGGGTGTCTCGGCAGGCCGCGCACGTGGGAACGTGATCGGAGAGCAGGCTGTCGGCTTCGGCGGCGTCCTCGCCCGAGAGGCTCCGTAGGACGTAGCCGGCCAGCAGCTCGTCGATCGCTTCGTGGTCGTTGGTCACGCGGTCAATCCTCTCGGTGGAGCGCGCGCCGCATCTTGCGCATCGCCGCCAGGGTTCTCGTCTTCACGGTGCCGAGCGGGATCTGGATCTGCTCGGCGATCTGTATCTGGGTCATGCCTTGGAAATACGCCATCTCCAGGACCTGCCGTTGTTCCGGTGGAAGCGTCCCGAGTGCCGCACGGACCTCGAGGCGCCGATCGGCCATGTCGGCCGCATCGACCACGTCCTCCGCTACATCTTCGTCAACCACGGGCTCCAGGTTCGAAGCTCGGTCCTGTCGTTTGCGCAGGCGCTCCTCGCGCCGGATCGTGTCGACGGCCCGATGATGCACCAGGGACAGGAAGAACGAGCGGAACGCCCCGCGCGCGGGATCGAAGGCCTCGGGGGCCCTCCACAGCGCCAGGAAGGCCTCGTGGACCACGTCCTGGGCCAGGATCTGCTGACCGGTGAGCCGGTAGGCCAGGCCGTAGGCGGGGGGCGAATACCGGCGGTAGAGCTCGTCGAAGGCTCCTCGGTCGCCCGACAACAGGCGACGGTGGAGCTCGAGATCCTCCCGGTCGGTCTCGGCCATGGGCTCATCCTCCCATCGCGGCGGCCCCGGCTACCATCGGGGCATGCTCGTTCGTCTCTACGCCCGCCCCGGTTGCCACCTGTGCGATGTGGCGCGAGAGGTCATCGAGGCCGAACGCCGCCGTTCCGGATTCACGTTCGAGGAGGTCAGCGTCGAAGGGGACGACGGCCTGGAAGTCGAGTACGGGATCCGGATCCCGGTGGTGACGATCGACGGGCGTGAGGCCTTCGAGATCGAGGTCGATCCGGAGGAGTTCGCGGTCCTGGTTCGTGCGTGAAGACGCGCGAGATCGAACCGCTTGTGAGTTTGTGAATCCCGGTGCCCGACCGGTAGGCTACGAACCCATGCAGCCGGAGAGCCAGCCGTGACCAGGGAGCGCTCGATCCCGGAAGCGACCGTCGGCCGGCTCCCCGTCTACCTTCGCGCCCTGGTGGAGACGGCCGGTTCGGGCACCGCCACCGTCTCGTCCGAGGAACTCGCGGGG
Organism: Actinomycetota bacterium; assembly: GCA_046732015.1. Lineage (GTDB taxonomy): Bacteria > Actinomycetota > UBA4738 > UBA4738 > HRBIN12 > JAOUEA01. The sequence continues at coordinate 3,226 of JBKPMF010000317.1, read as the reverse complement.
GCGGCGGGCGTCAACTCCGCCAAGGTCCGCAAGGACCTCTCCCATCTGGGTTCCTACGGCACGCGAGGTGTGGGCTACGACGTCGCGTACCTGATCCACCAGATCCGCCGGGAGCTCGGGCTGACGCAGGACTGGGCGATCGTGATCGCGGGCATCGGCAACCTGGGCCACGCGCTCGCCAACTACCGCGGGTTCGCCGAGCGAGGGTTCCGCATCGCGGCCCTGGTCGACGAGGATCCCGCGAAGGTGGGGGAGCGTGTCGGCGAGCTCACGATCCGTCGCGTGGACGAGCTGCCCCGGCTGGTGTCCGAGTTCGACATCGCGATCGGGGTGATCGCCACCCCGGCCGCGGCCGTGCAGGAGGTGGCCGACCGCCTGGTGGCAGCGGGCATCCGGTCCATCCTGAACTTCGCGCCCGCGATGATCGCGCCGGCGCCCGGGGTCTCGGTGCGCAAGGTGGATCTGGCGGTGGAGCTGCAGATCCTGGCGTTCTACGAGCAACGCAAGGCGACGCTGGCGGAGGTCAAGAAGCGAGGTCGCGCGGTGGCCGAGTTGGGCGGACCCTAGCGGTCTTTTCCGACTCCTTGGCGGCTACTTCGCGATCGAGATCCAGAGGGCGGCCAGGACCGCGAGGATCATGACCCCGAGCAGGATGAACTGCACGCTGCCCTGATCGAGCAGTGGGACTTCGGCACCGATCATCAGCAGATCCCTTCCTCTGAGCTCATCACGCGGGTCCGTACCAGGCGGGCGCACCGCCACCCGTGAGGAACGCCTTGCGCTTCTTCTCGGCTCGATCCAGGAACGGCAGGTGGATCAGGAACAGGATGATCGCGCCGAGCAGGAACATGTAGGAGTAGCGGGGCACGCTTCCGGAGTCGTAGTACAGCGACACGGTCCACAGTGGGCCGCCTCCGGTGAAATGGGACTGGACCACCGCCACCTTCGTCTTGCCGTCCTCGGCCGTCGCGAAGTCGATCGAATCGATCGCGAACTGCGTGCCGGTGATGGCGGTCGGGTCGGTTTCGGCCAACCCCAGTTCTTCGTTCGTCTGCTCTGCCAGGAAGGAGGTCACCGCTCCGCCCACGCTCTGGATGTCCGCGGTGTCCGCCGAGCCGGGTGGTGCCCATGGCTGATCCGGATACGTGGAGAACACCTCGTACCGGTCCGATGTGGAGTTCGGCGAGGCCTCCAGGGCGATCCACGCGGGTTCCGAACCACGAGGCCCGAGGTTCGTGGGCGTCTCGATGCCCTGGGACCAGAAGCCGAAGAGCCACAACGACGACTGGATCGCCAGCCAGCCGGTGAGCGAGACCATGAGCACCAGGTAGCCCATCGTCCGCCCCAGGATGGCCGACAGCAGCAGGTACACGCTGCCGATGAACAGGATGATCCCCATGATCGCCACGCCGGCGCCCTTCCAGAGGGTGCCGCAGTCGACGGCGAATCCGAGGCAGCTGCTGGCGGTCGGCATCTAGGGATCCCTCGGGTTCAGGCCGGGTCCACCGTTCTCGGTGAGGTTCTCCTCGAGGGCTCGCTCCGAGGCGTCGGGGTTCAGGCACACGTTGTCTTCGAACGGGACGTTCTCCGAGCTCATGTCCACCAGGTACAGGACGAGGTCGTTGATCTGCTGGTCATCCAGCGCGCCCTGATACCGGATGCTCCACGACGGCATCACGCCACGGCCCTCCTGGATCACCTGATAGATGTCCTCGGTGGAGAAGATGGCCGGGTGCGGCGGGTCACCGAACGGGCCCGCGCACAGCGTGGTGAGGTTCGGCGGATACGCGTAGGCGGCTCCCGCTTGGATCACGCCGCCTCGCAGCTCGGGGCCGTGGCACCGGACGCACCCGACACCCAGCTGGTTCTCCTCGCTGAACAGCTGCACGGCCCGGGCGCCGCGATCGAGCGCCTGCGTCTTGAGCTCCTGCTCTTGCTCGAGGTTCTGTGAGGGTTCGCGTACCCAGGAGAACGGGATCCAGATCACGAAGAATGCGACCAGCACGACGCCCCACCCCTGTAGCTTCTGCAGCAGCGGGGTCTCGAGTGCGGGGTCGGAGGGACCGGGCCGCATGCCGCGGGGGATGTCGGGCGCCTGCTCCTTGGTGCGACCCCGCAGGTAGAGGGCGAGGCCGGCGGTGATCGCCAGGAGCGCGCCGAGGGCGAGCAGGACGATGCCCGCCTTGCTCGCCGCCGCCAACGTGCCGGTTGCCAGTGCCTTCACCTGTGCACTCACGCTTCCTGTCTAGCCCGGGGCCACGCAGTACGGGCCCTGCGGGGGTTCATCGATCGTGTCCACGCCGCGCGGGGGTCCGGGGATCCGCACGGAGGTGTCGACGAGCACGTTGCCGCTGCCGTCGACCGAGATGGGGAAGCGCTCCAGGCCGGTAGGGGCCGGACCGAGCTGGTATTCGCCCGCCTCGTTGTACTTCGAGCCGTGACAGGGGCACTCGAACCACTTGGAGGTGAGGCAGAAGGGAACGCGGCAGCCCAGGTGGACGCAGCGTTGGTACAGCGCCATGAGGCCGTCGGTGGTGGCGCCGATCGCCGCGTAATCCGCGTCGGACACGGGCGTGCCGGCGTAGGGCACGATGTAGAACCGCCCCGTGCCGTTGTAGACCGGCGCGCCGGTGTCCTTGATCTCGTTCTTGATGTCGTCGATGTTGCCGGCCACGATCAGCGAGCCGAACCCACCCTTGAGGTTCGGCCACAGGAAGGCCAGCGTCGCGCCACCGAACTGGGCGCCGAACACGAGCAGCGACACGATCAGTGAGCTCCGGAAGAAGTCGCGTCGTGAGACCGACTTGACGGGCTTGCTGGGGAGTTCGATCTGGCCGTCGGCCGTCTGACGTGCCTGCCGGTTGGCGCGGATGAAGCCGAGGCCGAAGACGATCGCGAAGATGTTCAAGACGACCAGCACGAGGATGGCCGTGACCAGGCCGGCCGACAACGCCACGATCCCTCCGAGGGCGAGCAGCGTGCTCACAGTTCGAAGAACACCCCCTGTGCCCACGGCCAGATCCAGTTGTAGCCGGGACCGCGGAAGAACGAGCCGATGATCGTCAGGGTGGCGCCGAACATGAACAGGATGGTCATCAACGTGATGGCGATCTTGCGGTCGCCGGGCTTGATGCTGGGGTTGCGGTCCACGTACGGCACGGCCGCGAGGCCCACCAGGATGAATGTCGGGATGACGATGCCCGCGATCATCGGATGGAAGTAGCGC
>JBKPMF010000316.1:0-6587 GCA_046732015.1 Actinomycetota bacterium | reverse complement strand
TCCTTGAGCCCGGTGACGAGATAGCCCACCTCGCCGGGGCCGAGTTTGTCGACGGGCGTGGGCTCGGGCGCGTTGACGCCGGTCTCCTCTGCCTCCGATTCCACGTGCGTCGCGAACATCTTGATGCGAGCGTTCGAGGGGAGCTCACCCTCCTTGACGCGGATGTAGGTGATCACGCCCCGGTAGGCGTCGAACATCGAGTCGAAGATCAGCGCCTGCAACGGCTTCGTGGGATCGCCCACCGGCGGTGGCACCCGGGCGATCACGGCCGCGAGCAGCGCGTCCACACCGGCGCCGGACTTCGCGCTGATGTGCAGGATGTCGTCGGGATCGCAGTCGAGCAGCGCCGCGAGCTCCTTCGTGCGTTGCTCGGGCTCGGCGGCAGGCAGATCGATCTTGTTGAGCGCCGGCACGATGACCAACCCCGCGTCGCGCGCCAGGTGGTAGTTCGCCAACGTCTGGGCCTCCAGTCCCTGGGCGGCGTCCACCAGCAGCACCGCGCCCTCACAGGCGGCCAGCGACCGTGAGACCTCGTAGGTGAAGTCGACGTGACCTGGCGTGTCGATCAGGTTGAGCTCGTAGCCCTCGTGCGCCAGGCGCACCGACTGGGCCTTGATCGTGATGCCGCGCTCGCGCTCCAGGTCCATCTTGTCCAGGTACTGGGCCCGCATGTCCCGCCCCTCGACCGTGTGGGTGACCTCCAGGAGCCGGTCGGCCAGGGTCGATTTGCCGTGGTCGATGTGCGCCACGATGCAGAAGTTGCGTATGTGGGAGGTATCGGTGGTCACGAACGACCATGGTACGGGCCCGAAGCGTGCGGGAACCCGGCCCGGAAGCGGCCTCGGCAGCCGCTGGTAGACTCACCGGTCGATATGGCGAACATCAAGTCACAGATCAAGCGGAACAAGCAGAACCTGGTGCGGAACGAGCGGAACAAGGCCGTTCGCACCTCGCTGAAGACCTCCACGAAGAAGGTCCAGTCGGCCATCGCCGACGGCGACGCTGACGCTGCGCAGGCCTCGGCCCTCGAGGCTTCTCGAGCCCTGGACAAGGCCGCCAGCAAGGGCATCGTCCATAAGAAGACGGCCGCCCGCCGCAAGAGCCGCCTGGTCAAGGCCGCCAACACCGTCGGCGCCGAGTAGCGCCTACGCCGCGATCGCGGCGATCAGCACCGGCATGATGACGTCACCCGTACCGCCGGACTTCAAGGCGAGGTCGGCGTCGGTGATGCGTTCGTGCAGGACCAGCAACTGCGCCATGGAGAAGTTCCGCGCCTGCTGCTGGTAGCGCCTGGCCTGCCAGTCGAACCGGAGCCCGGCCTCCTTCGCGACCTGCGCGGGCGACGTGCGATCGGGGAGTGCGCGAACCTTGATCAGATCTCGGATCCGGCTCGCGATGCCGCCCAGGGTCTTCAAGGGATCGTCGCCCCCGGCTTCGATGGACTTCAACGAGCGGATCGCGCCGGGCAGGTCCTTGGAGAATGCGCGATCGCACAGGTCCCACACCTTCTGCTCGCCGAGCCCCCGGAACTGCTGGGCCACGATCTGCGGGGTGATCTTCTGTCCCGGATAGGCGCCGGCGAGCTGCTGGAGGGCCGCGACGAGCTGGCCGGGCTCCTCCCCCAACGTCTCGACCAGCGCTCGTGCACCGGGGATCGCGAGGTCGACGCCGAGACGCTTCGCCTGACCCGTCAGCCAAGGCTCGAGCTCCTTGCGGGCGATCGCCACCTGGGTGATCGTGCCGACCGGCTTCACCAACTTCTGGAGGGCAGCCGGGACCTTGCCGCGTTCGGCGACCTGGCAGCAGATCACCAGGATGGCGTCGGGATCGGGCGCCTCGAGATAGTGACCGAGCTCCCCCAACGCGTCCTTGGTGAGCGACCGGGCGTCGGTGATCATCAGCGCCCGGGCTTCGCCGAACAGGGACGGGGTCGCCAGGTCCTGGAGCTCACCACCCTGCCATTCCGCGGCGTCGATCTCGGTGGCTCGGACCTCACCGAGCCGGGCCAGTGCGGCCTCCCGCAACAGGTAGTCGTCCTCGCCCCACAGGAGCGTCAGGGAGGTGTCGGCCGGGCTCACGTCCGGATGCTACCGCGCCCCTGGGACGCCAAGGACGGACCTGTTCATCGACGTCAGGCTTGCGTGACGATATCGACCGAGATCTCCACCGCCGGACTCGTTCCTCTGTTCTCGAGCCAATGGACGGTGTCCCGATCCTCGGGCCAGCCCACCCCGGGCCCGTAATCGGTAGCGACCCCGTTCCGGTGGTCCGTGATCGTTCCCTGCACGATGTAGACGATGCCCGGTCTGCCTCGGTGGTCGTGGATCGGGCCGAAGACGCCTCCCGGCTCGATGGTCACCATGCGCATCCGGAGTTCGTGCCCTGCCATCCCCTCGATCTCTCGGGCAAGGTCAACCGTTGCCAGCTCCTGCACCGCGACACCGCTGGTTTCCGGTGCCACCTGCTCGTCACTCATCCGCTCTCCTCTCGGTTCGCCCGGGTCGGCGAGGTGTTCGTGGATGTCGCTTGACGAGCGGTGGGAAGCCCGCCCTTCTACGAGGTGTGCACGGGATAGCGCAGATGCGTGACACCCACGCCCGCGACGACCGTCGGATCCCCGAGGACGACCGGCGTGTTCGCGAGGTGATCGAACAGGCGCACTCCTGCGCCGAGCAATACCGCAGCCAGGTCGATATGGATCTCGTCGAGCAAGCCGGCGTCCAGGCACTTCTGGATCGTTTGGGCGCCGTGCACCAAGACGGACTTGGAACCGGCAGCCGATCTCGCTTGAGCGACCGCGTTTTCGATGCCGTCGGTGACGAACTGGACCGTCGAGCCTGGCCGTGGCCAGCCGTCCGGCACCTCGTGCGTGACGATGAAGGCGGGAACACCCCAGGGGTGCTGGCCGCCCCAGCCGTCGGCGGCATCGAACGTGCGCCGGCCGGTGAGCATGGCACCGACCTCGGCCTGCAAGCTCTTCAGGTGCTCGGCGCTCTGCGGCGAGACGTGGAACGTCATATCCATCGTTGCGCTCGATGCGGAGACGTCGACGTCGCCCGAGAAGTACCAGTCGAACACCTCGGCCACCCCGTCGTTCGCGTCGGCGACGAACCCGTCGAGCGACATGGACATGATCGCGACCACCTTGGCCATGGTGCAGCTCCTTTCGCGACGAGAACGCGGCTACTGAGGGTTCGTGAACCGGATCAGGGGACACCCGCGCGGCGAGGAGCGTCGACGACCGGCTCGGGTGCATGCCACACGGCCTCCACGTTGTTCTGATGCAGGTCGTTGACGAATGCCGCGTAGTACCGCTCGGAGTACTGCGTCCAGACCCCCGGTTCGCCGCGCACGGTCGCGCCGTTCGCGACGGCGGCCGCGAAGAACGCATCCACGGCGTCACGACCGTCAGCGGAGAACGCGACATGCGCCGCGGTGGTCACGGGCTCCCCACGGCAGATCGTGAAGTCGTCCAGGTCCTCAGGCCCGTAGGAGACACAGTCGTCCTGAACGTAGAGCTCTTCGTAGCCGAGCGGGGCGAGCGCGGCGGTGTAGAGCCGCCGGCTCGCGTCCCGGTCTGCCACCACGAAGACCACATGATCGACGACGACGCGGCGAACATCCATGGGTGCACGCTATCAAGCTAGAGCGAGATCAGCGCCACCATGAACAGCGTGAACGCCGCCCAGGTCGTCGCGCACTGGATCCAGTTGATCGCGAAGTACCGGCTCCGCGTCGCCTCCCAGTCCGCAGGGATCGCGTCGACGTCCCAGGACAAGATCACCTTGTAGGTCGGGGTCTTCCATACGTTGGAGACCAGCCAGATGCCGACGAGCATGATCCCCAGCCCGATCGCGGTGAGGATGAAGGAGGTGGAGCCGGGATCGTCCCGGAGCATGACGATCGCGACGATCGGCAGGAGGACGGGTACGAGCGCCCAGCCGAGGTTGTACACCTTGCCCAAGCCGTCGTCTGCGTATCGAAGGAACGTTTCCATGAAGCTCCGGAAGCCCCGGCCGTCCATCGCCTGAAGCATCGGACGCATGATCGTGCACAGCATCCCCAAGAGGCCGGCCGCGAGCCCCGAGAAGAAGACCGTCACTGCCAGTACCCATTCCTCCCCCGTCATGGGAATCCCCCCTCCATGGCGACAGGCGCCGATTCTATGACTCGGTCCGATGCCGGTCGAACGAGCGATCGCCGAGACGCGCGAGGGTGCCCGGATGCACCAGGAGGCAGACCCTTCAGCTTCCGGGTGCTCGACCGTCCAACCCGTCGAGGAAGTCCTCAACTGCCCGTTTGGACCCGAGCGTGTGAAGGACCGCGTGCCGCCCGTGTCGCGAGATGATCTCGCGTTCGCGCTCGGGCTCAGAGCGGCGGTTCCGCCAGATGACGATGGCCAAACGCCACTCGTCGCGCAACCGTCGCCAGGGCGAATCGTCGCACCCTTCGGGGATCTCCCCGACCGGCTTCCGGAGGCCGCGCACGAGCGCGCGTCCCGCGCACACCCACCAAGGCGTGTCGAGGAATACCACGGTGTCCGCGCGTTCGAGGCGGAGGTCGAGCGTCTCGTGATAGTTGCCGTCGGCGATCCACGATTCGCCGGCGAGCAGGCCGCTTTGCTGCTCGCGCCAGTCGAGCTCCGACGGCGCAGTCCAGCCTGGCTTCCAGAAGTAGAGGTCGAGATGGATGACCGGCAAGCCGGTCTTCGCAGCCAGCGAGCGCGAGAAGGTGCTCTTCCCGGACCCTGCCATCCCCGTCACGAGGACGCGGCGGCCTATCCCCACGGCGGCATCGCTCATCGACGGTTAGTGTCCCTCATCCGTGAAAAGCTCCGAGAGCAGTACATCGATCGACGATCGTGTCTTCGACCAGGAGGTCATCATGAATCACCTATCAACCACCAGCCCGGCGGTCGGTGCGCGATGACCGCCCCCGCCTCGATCACCATCACGCCGGTCCGCGTTGCCGACCTGCTCGTCGCCGAGGACGAGCGGATGCCGGTGAACGTGCACGTCATCGACCATCCCGATGCGCGCGTGCTGGTCGACACCGGCTTGACGGAGCTGCACCCGGCGGTGGCCGACATGGATCCTCGCCTCGATCCACTGAGCGAGCAGGACTTCGATCTCTCCGGCATCGACATCGTCGTCAACACCCACCTGCATTTCGACCACTGCGGCGGCAATCATCTCTTCACCGGCAAGCCGATCTACGTCCAGCGTCAGGAACTCGACGACGCGCGCAGCCAGGACGACTACACCATCCGCGAATGGGTCGACGCGCCCGGGGTGCGGTACGAGCCGGTCGACGGCGAGCTCGAGCTGCTTCCCGGGCTCCGGCTCGTCCCGGCGCCGGGCCACACTCGCGGCACGCAGGTGGTCGTCGTCGAGACCGGAAGGGGTCCGATCGTCGTCGCCGGCGACGTGGCCGTATGGTTCGGCGAGCTCGAGGATCCGCAGACCGAAGGCCAGCTGCTGGTGCGCGCGCTCGACCCGGAACAGGTCTGGCTCGCGCACGTGAACGAGCCCTGGCGACGCCCTACCGACTAGATTGGGTCACCGTTCGGCTGAGACCACCGGCTGACCTGCCCGGAACGTGATCGTGACGGTGCCGTGCTCATCGGTCCGCCACACCTGCGCGCCGGTGGCCGCGATCGCCTCGAGGGTGGCGGGCACCGGGTGGCCGTACGTGTTCTCGCCCACGCTCACCACCGCCACGGTCGCGTGCACGGCCTGGAAGAACTCGGGGATCGACGTCGCCGCGCCGTGATGCGGCACCTTCAGGACATCGGCGGCAAGCGACTGGCCGCTGTCGAGCAGCCACTCCTGTGCGGGTTCCTCGGGCTCGGTGGCGAACAGCACGATGTCATCGCCCCGACTCAGCCGGACCACGATGGCGTCGTTGTTCGTGTCCGACTCGGTACCGGTCCAGCACTCGTTCGGCGACAGGATGTCGAGTCGGAGATCGCCCACGGTGTAGGAGGAGCCCGTTCGCGGGTACTCGACGGGGATGCCCTCGTCCGCGATCGCCTGGTCCAGCTCGACCTGGAGCTCGGCGGTCCGATCGCAGCCGGGCTCCAAGACCAGTCCCACCTGGATGCGCGCCATGACGTCGGGGAGCCCGACCATATGATCCGCGTGCGGATGACTCGCCACCACGACGTCCAGCCGTTTGACCCCGAGGGCCGCCAGCTCGGTGGCAACCTGTTCTTCGTCGGGCCCGCCGTCGATCAGGATCGAGACCCCTGCGGGACTGGTCACCAGGGCGGAGTCGCCCTGGCCGACGTCGAAGACGCGCACGGTGAGCGCGCCCGGCGCTCCGACGCCCATCGCCGTCGACCACACGAGGAGGGGGAACAGCCCGACCGCGGCCACCACCATGCGGCGTGACGGCCGCTTCCCGGTGCGGAGCCATCGCGTCACCGCGACGAAGACGCCCGCGCCGATCAGCAGGACGACCGGCCCGCCCCGGCTGGTGACGTAGGCCACCGGCGCCTTCGCGAGCCCGTCGGCGACGACCTCCAGGTAACGCATCGGCAGCAACGCGAGGATCGAGAAGAGGCGGCCGAGCGGGAACCACAACAG
>JBKPMF010000315.1:0-15291 GCA_046732015.1 Actinomycetota bacterium | reverse complement strand
CGGTGTCGCCGGGCAGGCCGAAGCTTCGGACCAGCTGGTTGCCCGTGTTCGCCGCGACGACACCCAGCACCGCCTCGTCCACGATCGGGCGTCCGCCGCGGAACATGCCGTTCACCACGTCCTGGACGGTGGCGTCGCTCCCGACCGCCACCACGAACCGGGCACCGCCATCGAGCGCCGTCGACGCGAGATGTCCGACCCCACGATTCGGATCGGCGAGCGTGAGCCGGTAGACGAGATCCCGGTCCCCCAGCGCGCGCTCCAGGGCGGGGAGTTCGGCGGCGACGCGCCCGTCACCGTCGGCGGGATCGGCGATCACGGCGAGGGTTCCGAAGGGACTGGTCACGACGCCGGGCATCGTAGCTAGACCCCCGTGTAGGCGACGACGCCGCGGAAGACAGCCGTGCGTGCGGCGGCGAACAGCGCGGCGACGTCCGGCTGCGCCACGTCCTCCACTTGACGCAGCAGGTCGAGGAGTTGCTTGCAGTTCCGGACGAAGTCCCCCGGTGCCATCTCGGTCTCCGCCAGGACCGCCTCCAGGGGCAGGCCCTGAGCCCAGTGGTAGATCGGCGTGGCGAACCCCTGCTCGAGCTCGCGGCACAGCTGCACCTGGTGTTCGTCCTCGGTGCGGCGGATCTGCCGCCACAGTCGTTGGAAGCGTTCGTACCGCTCCGCGGTGACGTCGGTCGGCATCTGCCCGGACAACGGCACGCGCTCGCGGCCCTCGTAGACCGCCGACGACAGCAGCGCCGCCACCTCGGCCGGGGCGAGGTCGTCGAACACACCCTTGGACAGGGCTTCGCCGATCAGGATGTCGGCCTCGCCGTAGATCCTGGCCAGCGTCCGCCCTTTGTCGGTGACCCGCCAGTCCTCCACGAATCCGAGCGTCCGCAGCACCTCGAGCACGCGGTCGAACTGGCGGGCAAGCGTCTCGGTGCGCACGCGGATCCTGCGCTCGACGCCCCGCAGCGAGCGGCGCTTCTCATCGACCCGCACCGCCCACCGTTCGTGCTTGGCCCGCTCGGGGCACGACGCGCACGGATGCTCGGCGGCGAGCGCTTCCAGTCGAGCCGCCTCGCGCTCCACCTTCGGATCGGGCCTGCGGGAAGCGTCCTTGGAGGGCTTGACCCGGAGGGACACGAGAGAGGCCGCGACGTCGCGGCGGTAGCGTGCGCTCCGCGTGCTCCCCGACCGCGGCAGGGCGATCCGCGTCAACACCTGCGGCGGCTCGCGGAAGTCGCTGACCTGCAACCGGAACGAACGACGGTCCTGACCCAGCACGTTCGGCTTGCCGTCCCGCGAGGAGACGACGACTGCCAAGCCACCCCGTTTGGAGGAGGGAACCTGGATGACCTCGCCCGGTCGCAGCGAGGCCACCGCGCCCTTGATCGCGTCCTTCCGGGACCTGTCCCGGCCCAGCCGGTCCTGTTCGCGGAGCTCCTTCGCCTGGGCGAGCAGGGCCCAGTACTCGTCGAAGTCACCGAGGTGACAGGTCATGTTGCGCCGGTAGCCCTCGATCGCCTCGTGGTCCTGCTGCCGCGTGCGCTCCAACGCCACGACCCCACGGTCGGCCAGGAATTGCGCGAACGAGGAGTTCAACAGATGGTGGGCCTGCTCGGGGGTGTAGTTGCGGACCAGGTTCACCGCCATGTTGTAGGAGGGCCGGAACGACGACGTCAGGTTGTAGGTCCGGGTCGACGCGAGCGTGGCGACGCGTTCGAACGGCACCTGTCGCTGGTAGACGACCACCGCATGACCCACCTCATCGATGCCTCGCCGCCCCGCCCGCCCCGTGAGCTGCGTGTACTCCCCCGGGGTCAGCAACTCGTGTCGCTCCCCTTGGAACTTCCACAGGTCCTCGATCACCACGGTCTTGGCCGGCATGTTGATGCCCAACGACAGCGTCTCCGTGGCGAACACCACCTTCACCAGGCCGGCTTCGAACAGCTCCTCCACCGTCTCCTTGAACACCGGGAGCATGCCGGCGTGGTGTGCCGCGATCCCGGCCATAAGGCCGTCGAGGAACTCGTAGAACCCCAGCGTGACCAGGTCGGCCTCGTCGACCCAGGCTGCGCGGGTCTCGGCCCGCTCGCGGATGTGGTCGGCCTCCGCGCGGCTCGTGAGCGAGATGCCCGACTCGCGGAGCCACCGCACGCTCTTGTCGCAGCCGGCGCGACTGAACACGAAGTAGATCGCCGGCAGCATCCCTTCTTCGTCGAGGACCTCGACGACCTCCTCGCGCTTCGGGACGTACACCCGCCGGTGACCTTCGCGCGGTCGTGAGATGCGCTGCTGCTGCGGGGTACCGCTCCCCCGCCGGTAGTAGGTCTTCGTGCGCAGTTCACGCTGATCCAGCGAGACGACGTAGGGGTTGGGCAACGGCACGCCGTCCTGCTCCACATGCATCGGATGCATGCCGTGCCCGACCAGGTAGTGATGCTCCAGGGGCACGGGTCGCTGTTCCTCGATGATGACGCGGGTCTCGCCGCGCAGCGTGCCGATCCACTCGCCGAACTCCTCGGCGTTCGAGATCGTGGCCGACAGGCAGACCACGTTCACCGACAACGGAAGGTGGATCAGGACCTCCTCCCAGACCGCACCGCGGTAGGGGTCCTGCAGGTAATGGACCTCGTCCATCACGACGCTCACCAGCGACGAGAGGGAGTCGCTGCGCTCGTACAGCATGTTCCGCAGCACCTCGGTGGTCATCACCACCACCGGCGCGTCCGGGTTGACGGTGTTGTCGCCGGTCAGGAGCCCCACCGTCTGCGCGCCGTGCTTGGCCACCAGATCGCCGAACTTCTGGTTGGACAAGGCCTTCAGCGGCGTCGTGTAGAAGCACTTGCCGCCCAGGGCGAGCGCCCGTTCGATCGCGAACTCGGCCACCACCGTCTTGCCGCTCCCAGTGGGTGCTGCCACCAACACGGACAGCCCTTCATGGACCGCGGCGGCGGCCTCCAACTGGAACGTGTCCAGCGCGAACGGGAACTGGGCGGCGAACGCCTGGGGGGTGGTCACCCGGTCAGTCTACGGGCGACCGGTTCCCGCTCCGCCGTTGCGCGCGAGATCCTCAGGCGCGGTCGAAGGTGGCGAGGAACGCCAGGAGCGCCTGGTCGAAGGCCTCCGGCGCCTCCAGGTTGGACAGATGCCCGGCGCCCGGGATCTCCACCAGGCCGGCATCACGGTGGTGGTCGCGCATCTCGGCCGTGACCGAGGCCGGGATCAACGTGTCGAGCGAGGAGGTCACGATCAGCATCGGGACGTCGACCGCCCCGAGGTCGGGGGTGGAGTCGATCCGCTCGGCCATGCCGCGCGCGGCGGCCCCGATCGACGCCGCGGGCTGCGCGCCGATCGACGCTCGGACCTGCTCCCACAGTTCCTCGGAGGCCTGGTCGCTCAGGAGCGGCGGTGGCTGCTCCACCAGGAACCCGTTCCCTTCGGCGTCCAGACGGTCGGCCAGGGCACGCCGGCCCTGTGCCCCCTCCGGCGCGTCGGCGCCCGATCGCGTGTTCGCCAGGACGAGCCCGGCGATCCGCTGGCGAGCCATCCGCCAGAGTTCGAACGCCACGTAGCCGCCCATCGACAGCCCGCACGCCACGAAGCGCTCGATCCCGGCAGCGTCGGCGGCCTGCAGGCAACGGTCGGCGGCGGCGCCCATCGTCATGGTGGCCCCCACGCCCTCGGTCCCGCCGAACCCGGGCAGGGACGGCGCCACCACCGGCCATCCCGCGTCCTCGAGGGTCCTCACCTGTCGCTCCCACATGTCGGCATCCATCGGGAACGCGTGGATCAAGAGCACACCATCGGCAGATTCGGTCATCGGATCCCTTTCGCTTGAGGCCCGGCCACCACGGTGAGGGCGCCGGGGACGATCTCGAACGAGGCCGGCAGCGGGCCGACGTGTTCCCCGTCCGCATACACCTGCATCGAACGGTTGGCTCGTACGGTGACGGAGGTCGCGGTCGTCAGGCGGACCTTGGGGTGGGACCCGTGCGACCCGGTGAACACCTTGGGGAACGCTCGCAGGAAGGCGGTCTTCGACAGCGCTTCGACGATGCAGACGTCGAGGCGGCCGTCCACGAGGGAGGCATCGGGCAGCACCTTCATCCCACCACCGTAGGAGATGCCGTTGCCGACCACCACCAGCATCGCGTCCAGGTCCAGCGATTCGTCGTCGAGCGTCAGCGTGTAGCTCGCCGGGCTGAACCTGGACAGGGTCTTCACCAGCGCCGCGACGTAGGTGCCCGTTCCGCCGAGGTTGACCGTCATGGCGTTGGCGGTCTCGTTGACCTCCGAGTCGAACCCCGCCCCCGCGATGTTGACGAAGTGGCGATCCACGCCGTCGGTGCTGACCCGGATGGTATCGATCCGCACGGTCTTCGGGGCGGCGAGCAGGCGAACGGCCGCATCGAACGTGCCGGCGCCGATCGTCTTGGCGAAGTCATCCCCGGTCCCAGCAGGCAGGACAGCGAGGGCGGCGTCGGTCCCGATCAAGCCGTTGGCGGCGCACGAGACGGTGCCGTCCCCGCCGATCACGGCGACGATCCCGGCACCCTCCCCCGCAACACGCCGGCACGTCGCCTCCATGTCGGCGGACGATTCGGTGACCAGGACCTGGTGCTCCACGCGGAGCTGGCGCAGCGTCGCGTCCGCCTTGCCGATGAGTGTGCCCGCCTTGCCCCTCCCCGCGGTGGGGTTGGCCACCACGACGACGGGAGCGGTGATCTCCACGCGGCCCCCGGCGGTTACGTGCCGCCGCCCGGGAGTCCGGGGACGCCGCCCGTATCCGCGGGCTGTTCCACGATGCCCCCGGCGGACAGGGCGGACAGGAACGATGACCACCCCTGCGTCATCATCGTCTGCGCGTCGTCGAAGAGCCCCTGTGCGACGTCGGTGAGTTGCTCGGCCTCGGGCCCCGAGGCTTCTGCCGCCACCTTCCCCACCTCTGCCGCATGCTGGTAGAGCCGCAACGCCTGCACGATCTGCTGGCTCGAGTCGGTGAAGGCGATCGTCTCGGTGGCGATGAAGCCCTTGTCATCGATCTTCGTGCCGACGTTGTACTTGGTGATCGCCGCGGCCGCGGTTCCGGCGTCCTTCGAGGCCGTAGCGAACATGTCGGCGGCGTCATCGGGCGTGGTGCCCTGCTTCATCTGTTGCAAGGTGTCACCCATCTCGGCGAACGCCGCCGGCGGCACCCCGGGGCTCACCACGGCGACCGTGCCCACCGCGTCTTCCACGGCGGACTTGTAGGCCTGGGCCGCCGTCCGCTTGGAGGAGGCCACGTTGGTCGCCTCCGACGCCGCGTCGTTCTTCCGGAGCCCGTTCATCAGCCACACGAACCCGCTGACGACCAGCACGCCGAGGATGAAGAACGCCGTTCGCTGCACCCAGCGGCGCTGGACGAATGGGGTGGGCACCGGGACCGGTGCGCGCTTCGGTGCGCGTGCAGCCGGCTTGCTCTTGGACCTGCCCTTGCCCTTGATCGCCACGGACGCTCCTTCGACGGCTCAGCGCTTCATCATGCGACCGATGATGATAGAGCCCTCATAGAACAGATACATCGGGATCATCATCGCCATCATCGTGTACGGGTCGCTCGACGGGGTGATCACCGCCGAGAAGATCGCGATCCCCAGGATCGCCCAGCGGCGCCAGGACGAGAGCAGTCGCGGCGACAGGATGTGGACCGCTTCCAGGAACACCAGGACCACGGGGAACAGGAACGACAGGCCGAACGCCAGGGTGACCAGCGTCACGAACCCCACGTATCGATCGAACGTGATCAGCGGGACGGCGAACTCGCCGGCGAACCCCAGCAGGAAGTCCAGCGCCTTCGGCAGCGTCACGTAGGCGAACACCGCGCCCATCAGGAACAGCACCGTGGCCGAGACGATGAACGGCACCGACCACTTCTTCTCCTTGGCGGTCAATCCCGGCGTGATGAACGCCCACAATTGATAGAGCACGATCGGCAGGGACACCACTAGGCCCAGGTAGAGCACGATCTTGAGCTTGACGACCAGGCCGTCGACGATCCCCAGGAAGTTGAGCCGGCAGCCCTCGGCCGGCGCCAGGTCGGGATGGCTGGTCACGAAGTCGCAGTACGGCTCGAGGATCAGGCGCATGAACGGGTCGTACAGGAACCATCCGACGATGGACCCGAGCGCCACCGCGATGATGGCGATGATGAGCCGATGGCGGAGCTCCTCGAGGTGCTCCATCACGGTCATGCTGCCCGTCCGCTCCTCCTCGGAGCGGCGCCGGAACCGGGAGATGACCCGCATCAGACGGTGGGCTCCGGCGGCGGATCAGCGGCGGGATCGGATCCGTTGGTGCTCGGCGTCGGTTCAGGTGTGAGCGTCGGTTCGCTGGTCGGCGTCGCCGACGAGGGCTCGGCAACGGCTGCGGTGTTCGCTTCGAGCTCCGGGGCGGGATCGTCGTCGGGCGTCGTGGCGGCGCGCACCGCCTCGGCGGCTCGCTGCCGGGCCTTGTGCGGCGCGTTGCGGAACGCCGAGGTCACGTCGGTGGCGCCACGCAGATCGGCGGCCGTCTTGCGCAGCTCAGCCGTGGTCTGTTTGAAGTCCTCACCCATGCCCGTGTCGACCATGTCGCGAACCTCGTCCTGGACCTTGCGGAACTCCCTGAGGCCTCGCCCGATCGTCCGACCGAGGTCCGGCAGGCGCTGCGGGCCCACGACGACCAAGGCGATGACGATGATGAGCAGGAGCTCAGGCGGACCGATGTTCAGCATGGGCGTCGGATCCTCGGGGTCAGAGCTCTTATCCTACCGTCGCGGTGCTCCGACGAAGGCGTCCTTGCAGGTCAGGACGTGCGCCCGGATCGTGACGGGGGCTTCAGCGACCCTGCTCGCGAACTCGCTCGCGCCGCCTGCGAGGAGATGTCCCGCGTGACGGGAGCGAGTTCCTCCTGCATCCGTCGAGCCGTCCGACCGAGCAGGAACACCTGTCGGATCAACGCGACGAGGAACGCCAACAGCACCACCGCCACGGCGCCGCCCAGGATGAACCACCACGTCAGCCAATCGGTCACGTCGCGATGCTACACGAGGCCGAAGGCCGGGATCTGGCGCAGGAGGCGGCAGGCCGTGCGTCAGCTGCCGCCGCTGGAGGCGACGAAGTCGGCGATGTACCGATCGTCCTCCAGCAGGTAGTGGAACTCGATGACGTCGTCGATGGAGAACGGCGGGCCCTGTGGAAGCGGGCCGCGAGGATCCTCGGCCTCGTCCTCGTCGAACAGCAACTGTCCGCCGTCGATCTCGCCCGCACCCTGATCGATGTCGACCCCCGCCGAGACCAGGAGCGCCACGATCTTGCGGTCGGCTCGCTTCTCGACGTCGTCGGCGCAATTGGGGCACGTGAACCGGTAGCTGCCTTCCTTCCCGTTCTGCCGAACGGACAGGAGGATGGCTTCGGGACCCATGTCCACTTCGCCACATCGGGGGCACGTTGTGCGGATGGTTGTCATCTCACCCGAGCTATCGGCCCTGCTCTGGTGAGGCTTGAGTGCCCTCCCGGCGGTGAGGACTACCCAAGCTGGGCCAGTCAACGGAAGTTCGTTCGAGGGAGGCTCGGAACGGCGAAAAAGACCCCCGAGAATAGGTACTCAGCGATACCGAGCAAGGGTGACGGATGCGAGCTCTCGGACGGTCTCGGCGAGCTCCGGCGGGTCCAACGCCTCCGCATCCGAGCCCACGCGGAGCAGGATCCGTGCCACCGTTTCCACGTCGCCCGCCGGCATCGTCACCTCGAGGGAACCGTCGTCGAGTTCGACGTGGTCAGAGGTGACGTAGTACTCGGCCACCCATCTCCCCGCCGGGCGGAGCCGCAGGCGGACGGGGACATCCGACGGCGAGGGGGTGTAGAGCGCGCGTCCGGCCCCCTCCAGGTCCCGTGGCTCGAACGTGTCGCCGGTTCGCGTCGCCGCGCGGATGCGATCGGCGCGGAAGAGCCGTTCGGCATCAGCATCGACGTCCCATGCGGCGACGTACCAGTTACCCAGGTCGGCGAACACGGCCTCGGGGTCGACGCGTCGCGTGGTCCAATCGCGGGTGGAGGCCGCGAAGTATTCGATCTCGAGTCGCGCGTGTTCACGGGCGGCCTCACGGAGCAGCTCGAGGTGAGCGGGCGCCTGGCCGCTCGTCGCGGCCTCCACCGCTCCCTCATACGCGCCCACGACGTCGGGTCCGAGGGACCCGCGGAGCTTGTCGAGGGCCGAGTCGAGGGCGGGAGCGTCAGGGACGCCGGGGATCGCCGAGAGCTCGGTACCTCGCAGGAGCAGCGCCAACGCCTCGTTGCGGGTGAGTCGCAGCGGGCGGGCGAAGTGGTCGGCCATCGTGATCCAGATACGGTCGTCCTCGTCGACGTCCACGTCGATCAGGTCGCCCGGCCCGTACGGCGGCAGCCCCGACATGAACAGCAGGTCCAGGTCGCGGCGCAGTTGGTCGGCCTGGGCCCCGAACAAGGTGGCGACCTCGTCTAGGTTCGAGCCGGGATGCTGCACCAGGTACGGAACGACCACGAGCATCCGCCCGAGCCGCTCGGCGGTCGTGGGTGCGGCACGGCGGCGTTCAGGCACCGAACGCCTCCAGGCGTCGGACGACCTCGTCGCGGAGGCTCACCGGCTCGTGCACGAGGGCGTCGGGACCGAACTGCAGCACGATGCCGGCCAGGCTGTCCTCGTCGGCGACGGGGACGCGGACGCGGACCCACCCCTCAGGATCCTCGCCGTCGGGCTCCGCACCGGCAAAGGACCCGGTCGCCCACCACGCCACCGCGGGCGAGAACGCCACGACGGCGGTGTCTTCGCCGGCTGCCGCCCATGGACCGGCCTCGACATGATCGGTGGCTTTGAAGCCGTCGGGCGGCTCCTGCCCCTGGCCGACATCGGTGATCTCGGTCGTGAACCGGGACAGCCGGAACGCGCGGAGTTCATCGCGGTCGCGGTCATGGCCCACGAGGTACCAGTGTCCTCGCCGGAAGACCATGGCGAACGCGTCCACGGCGCGCTCTCCCACCTTGCCCTGGGAGGTGCGGTATCCGAAGGTGACCGCTCGCCGCCCTTGCGCGGCGTCGGTGGCCGACAGCACCAGGTCGCTGCGGGCGTCCGATCCGGAGGCCAGGGGGCCGCCCGCCAGGCTCGCCAGCACGCCCCCCTCCGCCCCGTAGAGGAGCTTGCGGGCGCCGATCTCGGCCGGCGTGCCCTCCCCGCCGCTCTGGGCCGCCACCAGGAGCGCAGCGAGCTCCTCGGGAGCGAACGCGATCTCGGGGAGGTAGTACTCGTCCTTGGGGATCAGGTAGCCCTGCTCGGTTCCCCAGGCATCGGTGTCGAC
This sequence comes from Actinomycetota bacterium, assembly GCA_046732015.1. Taxonomy (GTDB): domain Bacteria; phylum Actinomycetota; class UBA4738; order UBA4738; family HRBIN12; genus JAOUEA01. The sequence goes on along the minus strand of JBKPMF010000315.1, from coordinate 5,942 downwards.
CAGCTGCAGGGGCACGCCGAACTCGCGGAGCTGGTCCTTGTCGCGCTCGAACATCCGCTTCGCCGAATCGACGTTCTGCTGGCGGTAGGGCTCGAGGATCTCCCGGATCTGCTCGAAGGACAGGGGCGTCGTCGTCTCCAGCAGCAGGCCGACGAGGTTCAACAGCCGCTCGAGAGGTTCCATCCTGTCCTGGCCCGCCACGTGCGGCATCATATCGGTGACGTGCTTGCCCACCCCGCATCAGGCCCCGAGGTCCCACCTGCCGATCCGGCCCGCCTCCGGATGATGCCGGTCGTCCTCGTCCCTGCCGCCTGGATGCTCGAACCCGTGCTCGCAGGTCTCGTTCGCGCCGGCCGTGCTCCGTCGATCGCGATGGTCGCCACCACCGTGGAACTCGCATCGGTGGTGGAACGCGGCACCGATGCGGAGGCGGTGGTGATCGTGACCGCGGCCTTCCCCGGCATGGCCGGGAGCGTGCGCCGGCTCCAGGCGCAGGGCGCGAGGACCGTTCCTGCGCTGGAGGCGGCCCTGGGTATCGGGGTGACCCCTGCCTCACTCACCGTGCTCAGCGAACTCCCGGAGGCGCTGAACGTCCCGGTCCCTTCGATCGACGATGACGACGAACGGTGGCGCCTCTGGCAGTCCCTGCGCGATGCGGGGCTGGACGAACGGCATCACCTCGTGGACGTCGACGGTCATCCGGCCCTGGACGAACTCAGCGCCCGCGGGACCGCCGTCGAGGGTGACCTCGTGGGCCTGTTGGCCGCCGGGGCGGCGGGGGTCCTGGCCGGACGGATGGTGGCTGGCAACCGCCGATGGAACGCGCAGATGGACGACTGACCCCGGCTCCGCACGGTGTGGCAGGATGCGCGCATGGATGTCGATGAGCGGCCCGACGAACCCAAGCCCGAACGCCGCATCGACGCCTTCCGGCGCACCCACCTCGCGAACGAGCGCACGTACCTCGCCTGGTTGCGGTCCGGGCTCACGGCCGTTGCGGTCGGACTCGGCGTCGCCAAGTTCCTGCCCGATCTCGCCGATGCGGGGACCACGTGGCCCTACGTCGCCCTCGGGGCGGGCTTCTGCCTCCTGGGCATCCTGATGATGGTGGTCGGCATCCAGCGGATGCGACAGGTGACCCAGGCGCTGGAGCGCGGCGAGTTCGGTCCCCTCGACGAGCGAGCCGCCGTCATGCTGGGGCTCCTGACGATCGTGCTCGGCCTGGCCACGGTGGCGATCATCGTCTTCGACCGCTAGGCCCGGACTCGGGCAGCGGCGCGCATCACATGTGGGCGATGAGTTGGTCCACCCGTTCGTCGACGCTGCGGAACGGGTCCTTGCACAGGACCGTGCGTTGGGCCTGGTCGTTCAGCTTGAGATGGACCCAGTCCACGGTGTAGTCCCGGCGCTTCGCTTTGGCCTGGCGGATGAAGTCGCCGCGGAGCTTGGCCCTGGTGGTCTGCGGGGGCTCACGCATCGCCCGGTTGACCTGAGCGTCGGTGACCGCTCGCTCCACCTTGCCGGCCTTCTCCAGGAGGTAGTAGAGCCCGCGGCCACGGTTCACGTCGTGGTAGGCCAGGTCCAGCAGCGCGATCCGGGGTGAGGCGAGCGCGAGGTCGTGCTTGACCATGTAGCGCTCGATCAGGTTGCGTTTGGTGACCCAGTCCACCTTCCGCACCAACCGCTCTGGTTCACCTTCGCGCAGGGCGTCGAGCGCCTCACGCCATTCGCGGAGCAACACCTTCGACGTCTCGTCGGCCCCGCGCCGCTCGATGAAGCGCTCGGTCTTCTCCAGGTATTCGGTCTGCATCTCGATCGCGGAGAGCTCGCGTCCGTTCGCGAGCTTCACGGTGCGCGTGCATCCCGTGTCATGGCTGATCTCGCGGATCGCGCGGATCGGGTTCTCGAGCGAGAGATCCCGCATCACGGTGTTGCCCTCGACCATGCGCAACACCAGGTCGGTGATGCCCACTTTCATGAAGGTGGTCCATTCGCTCATGTTCGAATCACCGACGATCACGTGGAGCCGGCGGAAACGCTCTGCGTCGGCGTGCGGTTCGTCACGCGTGTTGATGATCGGGCGTGAGCGGGTCGTCGCGCTGGAGACGCCTTCCCAGATGTGCTCGGCACGTTGGGAGATGCAGAACTGCGCCCCTCGAGGCCCGTGGAGCACCTTGCCGGCCCCGCACCAGATCTGCCGGGTGACGAAGAACGGGATCAGGACGTCCGCCATGCGCGCGAACTCCCCGTGTCGGCCCACCAGGTAGTTCTCGTGGCAGCCGTAGGAGTTGCCGGCCGAATCGGTGTTGTTCTTGAACAGGTAGACCTCGCCGCTGATGCCCTCTTCGTGCAGCCGCATCTCCGCGGCACCGAGCAGCGCTTCCAGGATGCGCTCGCCGGCCTTGTCGTGCGCGACGAGTTCCTTGATCGAGTCGCACTCGGGGGTGGCGTACTCGGGATGGGACCCCACATCGAGGTACAGGCGAGCACCGTTCTCCAGGAACACGTTCGAGGACCGGCCCCAGTGCACGACCCGTCGGAACAGGTAGCGGGCGACCTCGTCGGGCGAGAGGCGGCGCTGCCCGCGGAAGGTGCAGGTCACGCCGTACTCGTTCTCCAGGCCGAAGATCCGCCGTTCCATACGCAGAGCCTACGGCCGAACCGGGCGAAGCCCGGGAGCCACAGCGGCGCGCACCCTCACCACGCCTCGTCGACGCACTCGGCATAGGTCTGCGGGTCGACCCATCCGTAGCCGACATCACCGCCGTTGTTCAAGGAGATGCAGACCGGCGCGCCGTCGGGCATGCGCGTCACGAGCACGATCGAGGCGGGGGTGTGTTCCCGAAGCGTCACGACGCCGAACCGGCCCGGTCCGACCCCGTACCGCAGGCCCGGCTCGATCCGCTTCAGCGCTCCGATGCTCAGGCCGTCGAAGGTCTCGGCGTGGGCGGCGGCGTAGATGCGAGATGCGGCGAGGGCATCGCGGAGCCGCGCCTCCGCACTCCCCCGCTCTTGCCGAAGCCAGGCTCGGATCACCGCGGATCGATGTGCGGGTTCGGAGAACCAGGCGACGAACGCTTCGTTGCGCTCCTCGGCGGTCGCGCCGTCGCTGATGTCCCGCGGTACCGATCCCGGCCCGAACCCTCCACGCACCCAAGCGGTCAGCGCCTCGTCCTGACCCCCGCGCTCGAACCACGTCGTGAAGTGGCGCTCGGTGACATCAGCTGCAGCGGTGGGCGCTTCGACCGTGCCTTGCGGCTGCTCGACCGGCGCGGGAGCGTCGTCGGCCGCGGCACCGCCTCCACAGGCGCCGAGCACAACGACACACAGCAACGAACCGGCCAACCTACGAGCATGACGCACGAGCGGTGCCTCCCTCGACGCGGCGATGCAAGAAAGGTCGGCCGAACGTGCGCGTTCCTTGAAGCGAACCTCCGACCACCGGTCGGCGATCAGGCGGAGAGGAAGCCGGCGATCTCCTCGTCCGCGAGACGGCGGAACTTGCGGCGCTGCGGACGCGACCGGTCGAGGACACCTGCCTCGATCGTGTCGACGTCGATCGTGCGGCTGTCGGGCGAGGCGAGCACCTCGACGGCCTGTTTCACCGCGGTACCCAGATCCCAGCCTTCGTGGTAGCGGTCCTTCAGCGTGTCGGTGAGGTCCTCGGCGTGACCGCCGATGGCGACGAAACCGTGCTCATCGGTCACCGAGCCGTCGAACAGGATGTGGTACAGCACCGTGCCTTCGGAGTCGCCATCGACCTCGCCCACCAGGATCTCGACCTCCTAGGGCTTCATCTGCTGGGTGAAGATCGTGGAGAGGGCCTGGGAGTAGGCGTTCGCGAGGTCGCGTGCCTTGACGTCCTCGCGCCCGTAGGAATATCCGCGCATGTCCGCATGCCGCAACCCAGCGATCCGGAGATCTTCGAACTCGCTGTACTTGCCCACGCCGGCGAACGCGATCTTGTCGTAGATCTCGCTGATCTTGTGCAGGGTGGCGGAGGGGTTCTCGGCGATGAACAACAACCCGTCGGCGATCTCGAGGCCGATCACGGAACGTCCGCGCGCGATGCCCTTGTGGGCGTACTCCGAGCGGTCCTTCATCATCTGCTCGGGAGCCACGTACGGCATGAACGACATCAGCGACGCTCCTCGAGGACCAGGTCAACGGCCGCGGCGACCTCGGACTCGTCCATCTCGTCGGCTCCCGATGCGGTGACGGTGATCACGATCGGATAGATGTGGCGAACCGGGTTCGGCCCGCCCGTCGCGACGTCGTCCTCCGACGCGTCCAGCAGGGCCTCGACGGCGGCACGGAGGGCCGTGGCACGGTCGAGGCCGGGCTTCCAGCGCTTCTTCAGGGAGTTCTTCGCCGGCTGGCTGCCCGAGCCGGTGGACTGGTAGTCGTCCTCTTCCCAGCGACCCCCCGTGGCGTCGTAGTAGAAGAGCCTTCCCTCGGCGCGGCGCTCGTCGTATCCACCGAAGAGCGGCACCACCACGAGGCCCTGCATGGCGAGCGGGAAATTGGAGCGGATCATCTGCGCCAGCCGGTTGGCCTTGCCCTCGAGCGAGAGCCGGTCGCCCGTGAGCTTCTCGTAGTGCTCGAGTTCCAGCTGGAAGAGCTTCACCATGTCGACCGCCATGCCCGCGGCACCGGCGATCGCGATGACGGAGTAATCGTCGGCGGCGAACACCTTGCGCATCTTGTCGTCGGCGATCGTGTAGCCGGCGGTCGCGCGACGGTCGCCCGCCATCACGATGCCGTCGGCGTACTTCAGGCCGAGGACGGTGGTGCCGTGCGGCACCTGCGCGGCCGCCTCCGCCGACAACGGCTGCGTGAGCCGTGCCAGGGAGTCCGGGTGCTCACGTCGAAGCAGGTCGACGAAACTCGGGTTCGTGCCGAACGAAGGACCCGAGGAGGGTAGGCCGACGGGGTCGGTCACTCTCCGCCCTTCTGGACGTAGGACTTCACGAACTCCTCGGCGTTCTCCTCCAGCACGGAGTCGATCTCGTCGAGGATGTCGTCCATCTCCTCCTTCAGCTCAGCGGCCTTGGTCGAGGACTGGACCTGCCCCGCATCGGCGTCGGACTCATCGCCCCCGCCCTTCTTCTGGACCTTCTTCTGCTCCTGTTCCTGCGGCACGGGATGGCTCCTTTCCGTGCGACGTATCCTACTTGCGTCCTCGGCGAGAACCGGTCAGGACTGGAGGAGTTCGACGAGCTGCGCGGCGGTGTCCGCTTGCGCCAACAAGCCGTCGACATGCTGCTTCGTTCCCCGGAGCGGTTCTCGCATCGGGATGCGCTGCAAGGCATCTGCGCCCGTGTCGACGATCAGGGAATCCCACGAGGCCGCCGCGATCGCGTCCGGATACTTCGAGATGCACCGGCCGCGGAAGTAGGCGCGTGTGTCCTCCGGGGGCTCCATGACTGCGCGCTCCACCTCGGCGTCAGACGTGATGCGGTCGACCTTGCCCGAAGCCTCCAGCCGGTAGTACAAGCCTTTGTTCCGGCGCACGTCGTGGTACTGCAGATCGATGGCACGGAGTTTCGGGTCGGACCACTCGAGGTCATCCCGGTCGCGGTAGGCCTGAAGCAGGCGGTACTTCGCCACCCAGTCCAGCTGGCGATGCAGCGTGAGCGGGTCGGATTCGAGTGCGCCGAGGGTGGACTCCCATAGCTCGACCACCTCGCGGTTCTCGGGCGTGTCGTCCTCGCGCTCCACGTACTTCTTCGCGTGCTCGAGGTACTCCCATTGCAGCTGCACCGCGGAGACCTGTCGCCCGTCCGTCAACGTGACCTCGCGGGTGCAGGTGACGTCGCGGGAGACCTCGTGCAGCGCCTGGACCGGGTTCACGATCGACAGGTCCGGCAACGCGTGGTCCTCGATCATCTTGAGCACGATCGCCGTGGTGCCGATCTTGAGGAACGTGGAGACCTCGCACA
>JBKPMF010000314.1:0-4515 GCA_046732015.1 Actinomycetota bacterium | reverse complement strand
GCGGGGTCCGCGCTTGCCGGCGACGACGACACCGCCGGCGATGCCGTCTCCACGGCCGCGCAGGCGCTCACGGAAGCCGCCGAGCTGGATCCGGCAGCGGGCGAGGTGGCCGCCCGCGCCCGCGGTCTGGCGGCGGAGCTGGCCGAGCTCGCCCGGGACGTCCGCGACTATCGAGAAGCGCTCGCCGCCGACCCTGAGCGGTTGCAGCAGATCCGGGAGCGCACGGCCGAGCTGAAAGGCCTGCAGCGCAAGTACGGCGAGACCGACGAGGACGTCATCACCTACCTGGCCGAAGCGTCCGAACGGCTGTCCCAGCTCAGCGGCGCCGACGAACGCCTCGCCGAGCTGGCGGCCGAAGTCGAGCGCCGTCAGGACGAGGTGCAGCAGCGCGGAGCGGTGGTCACCGCCGGCCGATCCCGCGCGTCGGACGACCTCGCCGATGCGGTCGGCCGGGAGCTGGAGGAACTCGGCATGCCGGGGGCCGTCGTCCAGGTGGCGCTCGAACCGCAGACGCCCCCGGGCGCGGCGGGGTTCGAACGCGTGGAGCTCCGGTTCGCGGCCGGTCCCGGCCAGCGCCCCGCCCCGCTGGCCAAGACGGCGTCGGGCGGCGAGCTGTCGCGAACCATGCTGGCGTGCCGCAGCGTGTTGGCCGACCTGGATGCCGTCCCCACGTTGGTGTTCGACGAGGTTGACGCCGGGATCGGCGGCCAGGCAGGACTGGCCGTCGGGCGCCGGCTCGCGCGGCTGGCGCAGGACCGGCAGGTGCTCGTCGTCACGCACCTGCCGCAGATCGCGTGCTTCGCCGACCGTCACCTCAGCGTGGCCAAGGAGCGAGGTGTCGCCACCGTCGCCGTGCTGGACGACGCGGAGCGCATCGCCGAACTCTCACGCATGCTCGCCGGCATGGCCGAGAGCGCGGGAGCGGTGTCCCACGCCCAGGAACTGCTCGACGAGGCGATCCGGGTCAAGGCCGCCGTGTGAGGCGGGACGCAGGCCGGCCGGGCGAAAAAGGCCCGCGATCCGACGAGACTTCTGAGCGAACCCGCCCGCCGCGTCCGAACCCTCTGATAGAGTCGCTTCCCGTGATGAGGGAGCGATCGAAGTTCATCTTCGTCACGGGGGGTGTCGCCTCCGGACTCGGGAAAGGCATCACCTCCGCCTCCCTCGGACGTCTCTTCAAATCCCGCGGTCTCAAGGTCGCCGTCCAGAAGCTGGACCCCTACATCAACGTCGACCCCGGGACGATGAACCCCTTCGAGCACGGCGAGGTCTTCGTGCTGGATGACGGCGCCGAAACCGACCTCGACCTCGGACACTACGAGCGGTTCATCGACACCGACCTGCATCGCGGGTCCAACCACACCACCGGCGCCATCTACTCCGCGGTGATCGCGAAGGAACGCCGGGGTGACTACCTCGGCAAGACCGTGCAGGTGATCCCGCACATCACCGACGAGATCAAGGAGCGCGTGCTGGCGCTCGCCGAGGCCGAAGCCGCCGATCTGGTGCTCGTCGAGATCGGCGGCACCGTGGGTGACATCGAATCGCTGCCGTTCCTCGAGGCGATCCGCCAACTGCGGAACGAGATCGGCCGCGACAACTGCGCGTTCGTGCACGTGTCCTTGATGCCGTTCATCGGGCCCTCGGGCGAGCTGAAGACCAAGCCCACGCAGCACTCGGTGAAGGAGTTGCGTGCGCTCGGTATCCAGCCCGACGCCATCGTGTGTCGTTCCGACCGCCCGATCGGCCGCAACCTCAAGGAGAAGATCTCCCTGCTGTGCGACGTGCCGATCAGCGGCGTGATCAGCGCGCCCGACGCCCCCTCGATCTACGAGGTGCCGCTGGTGCTGCATCATGAGGGACTCGACACCGAACTCGCTCGCCACCTCGGGATCGAAGGCGAACCCGACTTGTCCGAGTGGACGGGCCTGGTCGATCGCATCCACGAGGTGAGCGAACCGGTGTCGATCGCGGTGGTCGGCAAGTACGTCAACATGCGCGACGCCTACCTCAGCGTGGTAGAGGCGCTGTATCACGGGGGGTTCCATCACGGCGCCGACGTCCAGATCCGGTGGGTGGCCTCCGACGACCTCGGCGGCCAGGCCACCGACGAAGCGCTCGATGGGGTCGACGGCATCCTGATCCCAGGTGGCTTCGGGGTCCGCGGTGTCGAAGGCAAGGTGGCCGCGGTTCGGTACGCGCGGGAACGCCACGTGCCGTTCCTGGGGATCTGCCTCGGCCTGCAATGTGCGGTGATCGAGTTCGCCCGGACCGTCGTCGGCCTCGACGGCGCCAACTCCTCGGAGTTCGACCCGGCCACCCCGCATGCCGTCATCGACCTGCTGCCCGAGCAGAAGGACATCACCGACCTGGGAGCCACCATGCGCCTCGGTGCGCAGCCCTGCTACATCGAGCCGGACACGCTCGCCGCTGCCGCCTACGGCCAGGAGGTGGTCGAGGAACGCCATCGCCACCGCTGGGAGGTGAACCCCGCCTACCACGAAGCCCTCACCTCGGCGGGCATGGTCATCTCGGGTTCCTCGCAGAAGGGGCGCCTCGCCGAGATCATCGAGCTGCGCGACCACCCGTTCTTCATCGCCGGGCAGTTCCACCCCGAGTTGCGATCGCGCCCCACCCGGCCGCATCCGCTGTTCCGCGACTTCGTGGGCGCCGCCCAGGTCTATCGTCGCCAGCAAGCGGAGCGCCAGCTGTCGACCACCGGCTGAGCCGTGCCGGAGCCCCGGTCGAGCCGCACCGACTACCAGGGTTCGTTCGTCCGGATCGACGTCGAGGACTGGCCCGACCTCCAGCCGTGGGAGATCGTCCGCCTCCACGACGCCGCCGCCGTGCTCCCGCTGCTCCCCGACGACCGGGTGCTGTTGGTGAAGCAGTTCCGGCCGGCTGTGCGGCAGATGCTCACGGAGATCCCCGCCGGGATCCTCGATGTCGATGGTGAAGATGCGCTCACGGCGGCAGCGCGGGAACTGGAAGAGGAAACGGGCTACCGGCACACCACGATCGAGTTCCTCGGCGGCTACTACTCCTCGGCCGGCTCGACCGATCAGTACGTGCACCTGTTCTGGGCACGCGTCGAGCCCGAACCGGTGGGCGCGGTGGAAGCCGGCATCGAGCTCACCACGGAGCCGTTCGCTCGCATGGTGGCCGCGGCCCGCAACGGCAAGGTGCGCGATGCGATGACGGCGCTCGCCCTGCTGATGGCCGCCGGCCGCCCACCACTTCCGTCTCCCGCGGACCCCCGCGGTTGACCACGCTTGCGCAGGCGTGACGCTCGAGAGAAGGGTCAGGGCGTGAAGGTCGGGATCCCGAAGGAAGTCAAGGACAACGAGTTCCGCGTGGCGGCGACGCCCGAGGGCGTGCGCGAACTCGTCGCCGACGGGCACGACGTCGTGGTGGAGACCGCCGCCGGCGTGGGGTCGGCGATCGGTGACGAGGACTTCGCCGCCGCCGGTGCTTCGATCGCCCCCGATGCCGACGAGGTCTTCGCGGTGGCCGACATGATCGTGAAGGTCAAGGAGCCGCAGCCCCAGGAGTTTCCCCGCTTCCGTGAGGGCCAGGTGCTGTTCACCTACCTGCACCTCGCGGCCGACGAAGGCCTCACGCGGTTCCTCGCCGAGCGCGGCGTGCAGAGCGTCGCCTACGAAACCGTGCAGACGCCCGACGGCCGGTTGCCGCTGCTCGCCCCGATGTCGGAGATCGCCGGTCGGATGGCGCCGCAGGAAGGCGCCGCCGTGTTGGAGCGTCCGGCCGGCGGGCGGGGTGTCCTGATGGGTGGCGCCTCCGGCGTGGCGCCCGCCCGCGTCGTGATCCTGGGAGCGGGGATGGCAGGGGCCAACGCAGCCCAGATCGCCGCGGGCATGGAGGCCGAGGTCACGGTGGTGGATCGCAACGTCGACCGCCTGCGTGACATCGATCGCGTCTGGCACGGCCGGATCCAGACCGTGATGAGCTCTGGCCTCGCGATCGAACGGCTGGTGCTGTCCGCCGACCTGGTGGTCGGGGCCGTGCTCGTCCCCGGCGCGAAGGCGCCGCACCTGGTCGACGCCTCGTTGGTCTCGCGCATGCAACCCGGGGCGGTCCTCGTCGACATCTCGATCGATCAGGGCGGATGTTTCGAGACCTCCCATGTCACCACGCACTCGGACCCCACCTACGTCGTCGACGGCGTGGTGCACTACTGCGTCGGGAACATGCCCGGAGCGGTGCCGCGCACCTCGACCTACGCGCTGACGAACGTCACCCTCCCGTACGTGCTGTCGATCGCCGACCTCGGGCTGGATGCGGCGATCGAACGTGACCCTGCGCTCGCGCTCGGCGTGAACGTCTACGGAGGGGCCATCACGAACGAACCGGTCGCCCAGGCGCACGGCCTGGCCTTCGTCCCGTTGCAAGACGTGGCGGGCGGAACGGGCTGACGGTGGGGGGAATCGCGGTGGGGGAGCCGATCACGGTCGAGGCCGAGCGGTACCTGGACCACCTCACCGTGGAGCGAGGACT
>JBKPMF010000313.1:0-3719 GCA_046732015.1 Actinomycetota bacterium | reverse complement strand
GGCCAACCCCTTGCTGCCGGCGAGATCGGTGAGCTGTGACGTCCGCCGTCAACGCGTGACGATCAGCCGTTTGATCGCGCGGGGGGAAGCCCCGAACCGGTACTTGTACTGGTAGTCACCCTTCAACAGGTCGAACGCGGCGCATCCATGCTCGATCGCCAGCTTGATGTCTTCGCCCACCAGCACCATGCCCGGAGCCAGGTTCCCCCAGGTGCGGTCGAACGCCGAGTTGTACAGGAACGACGTGCTGCCGAACTCGAACCCGATCGTGCCCGCCGCCAGCTGCCCGGCCACCTCGATGAACGTCAGCCGGAAGATCCCCTCGGCACAGAACGCCTCCCCGAGCCGGCGGAAGAAGATCTCCATGCCAGGAACCATGAAGACGCCCTTGGGTCCCTCGGACATGCGGTGGAGCTCCACGAATCGATCGAGCAACGGCTCCAAGGTCTCATCGGTGGCCGGCACGATCGTGTACTCGCCCGCTTCCTCGGTGAGCTTGCGAGCCTTCCGCTTGATCTCGTGCCGTAGCTTCGAGGGAAGCTGTTCCAGGTAGGCCTCCCACGTTCCCGGCAACGGCAGGAACGGGGCGACACCGTTCTGGTCGTCGGTCTCCTCCACGGTGAGCCCCAGGCCGGCTGCGGCGTCCCGCAGGAGTCCGAGCCACGGCTGGTCCTCGGGGAGGCCACGCAGATCGGCGTCCGCCCAGTCCTCTCGGGTGAGCAACGCGGTCCAGAGCTCCTTGGCGATCGCGTCCTGGCGTTCGGGCACACCCACCGGTCCCATGTAGTCGGTGACCTCGGTGCCCCCGAGGAACCGCAGGGTCTGCCCGATCCGCTCGAACGCCACGGCTCCGACCTGGGTGCCGTCGTCCTCCTCCGCGAACGCCAGCAGGAGGTGATCGGGCGTTTCGCCGAACTCCTCCCAATAGAGCTTCAGGTACGCCGGGGTATGGAAGACCGTGCCGGCAGGGTCCACATCGACGAGCTCGGCCCAACCGCGCCGGTGGAAATCACGCCCGTCCTCGGAGAAGGTGATCCGCATCGGCGCCCATGCTACGAGCCGGGAAGGCCCGCCGTGAGCACTAGCTCTGGGTGACCACGGCGTCGTCGAGGTTGAACGTGATCGTCTTCGTGCCTTTGTCCCCGTATTGGAGACGCGCGAAGGGCGTCGTCCCGTTGTTCGTGGTCCACGACGACACGGGACCACCGTCGACCGACAGCTGCCAGGTCCCCGACGCGCCCGTGCTGCCGCACAGCTTCACGGTGTGCCATCCCGTCGCCAAGGTCGCCGACGGGAACGTCGACCCGGACACGTCGGAGACGACCTGGAGCACCCTGCCCTTAGTGACCTGGAGTCCGCCGATCGGGCCGTCGGACGCCGTTCGGAGCTTGATCAGCGTGACCGGGCTGCTGGTGATCGACTGCAGGTTGAACCTCGTGCTCACGCACACCTGGGCGTACCCCGCGCCGAAGTCGCGCCACATGAATCCCTTGACGCCGTTCACCGAGATGCGCGCGCTCGGTGGCGCCACCCCCCCCTGCGTCGAGTCGATCGTGACGTTCATCGCCACCGACCACGCGCCCAGGCCGGCGTCGAACCGGTCGCTGAGGATCTCGCTCTGGCCGGCCATCACCGTGATGAGGCCGGACGTCGGACTCCGGGGGCCCGTGTTGACGCCGTCGAACGCCTCCACCGTGTAGGAGTGCTGGGTTCCGCCCGTGAGCCCGGAATCCCGCCACGTGACGGTGCCCGTCGAGGCGCTCGAGATCACCGCCGTCGGCGTCGCCCCGCCGTCCCGGTAGATGCGGTAGGTGAGGGTGCTCGCCTGATCGTCGTGCGAGGCGGCCCACGTCAGGTCGATCGTGCCGGGCACCGAGCTCACGCCCGTCGGCGTGCCTGGTGCATCCGGCGCCTGCAGGTCCGCCCCGCACTGCACCGAGCCCGAGCCCGGGACGCCGTTGGCCGACACGGTCGCGCCCGCGGTGTCGCGGAACGCCCACGCCAGCGAGGTCGGCTGGCCCGTGCCGCCGCCCACCGCCGTGATGTAGGCGGCGCCGGGCACGCCGTTGCGGATCCAGACCGAACGCGCGTCGCTGTCCGATCCTGTCGCCCCGAAGTGGCCGCCGTTGCCGGAGATCAGCTCCACCATGTGGGAGTCGGACTTCCCGGTCTCGAGCGCGCCGTTCATCGGTCGATAGGCCTCCATCGTGTGCGCGTGGCCGTTCAGGACGAGGTCGCCGCCTCCATCGGCCAGCAGCTTCCAGATCGGGCGCATCGGCTGGTTGTCGTCGTTCAAGCTCAACACGGGCCGGTGCCAGAACGCCACGACGCAGGCCTGCGCGGAGCTCGCCAGGGTCTGTTGCACGAAGACGTACTGCGGACTCCCTGCGCCGCATCCACCCGGGATGCGTGTGCATTCGCTGTCGAGCTGCAGGTAGCGGACCCCGCCCAGGATGAAGGTGTCGAAATCGGGCACCTGATGCCAGTAGTTGCGGTAGGCCGGGATGTTCCCGCCCTCGTGGTTGCCCATCGTGGGTCGCGTCCAGGAGGCCATGGTCCCCCACCTGGTCGCCGGGCCGCTGGGATCGAATGACGCGTGCCCGTAGTTGTTCTCCCACTCGGCGGCCGTGCCCTCTTCGTAGATGTCGCCCAGGTACAGGAGGGCCGTCGCGGATGAGGAGGTGATCGAGGCCACCACGGCATCTGCCGCCGATGTGCCGTTGCCGCCGTCCCCGACGGCGGCGATGACCGGATCGCCGGTGAACGAGCGGGGCACGAAGTTCGACGCCCAGTCGGCCGGCGTGGAGGGCACCGATGTGTCGTTGCCGTTCTCGATCGTGGTCGTGAGCCAGACCGGAGAGCCGAACGCGGAAGCCCCCTTCCGTCGAACCCGCACGTTCAGGTACTGGCTGGCATCGCGGTACTGGTCCGTGGGCCAGGTGAACGTCCACGGCGCTTGATACGCGTTCAGCAGGGGCGTCGTGGTCGTCGACGTGGTTCCCCAGCTCACTTGGAGTTCCGCCACATCGGTGGACGATCCCGAGAACGTGATCGTGACGGGGACGTCGCCCGTCAGGACACCGTCGGGGACGGACAGGCACAACGACAAGCTCGATGATGTGCCGCAGGTCGATGCGGCCTCGGCTGTGCCCACGCCGGTCACCAACGACATGGCCAAGACCCACACGCCGAGCAGGGTCAACCTCGCGGGGTACCGCCGCACCCTCATATCCGTCACGCCAGCCTCCGCCCCGTCCTAGCCGATGGTCCGGGGGGATCGGCCGGGCTCCACGAGGGTGGACGTGCCGGCCGCCGAACGATCACTGCCAGATCGCCTCGTCGCGTTCGGCCTCGACCGTAGCGCCCGTCACGGCATGCGCGCAACCCAGCGCCGAAAACGGTTCACGTCACCAAGAACCCCCTCCGCCACCACCGCCGCCGCCGCCCGAGAACCCACCGCCACCGAACCCGGATGATCCCGAGCCCGACGGCGTCGAGGCGATCGTGCCCCCGGTGGTGACCGCGAACCCGTCCATCGACTGGGCGAACTCGGTGTAGACGAACGGGCGCGGCGACACGTACCAACTGGTGTCAGGCTGCACCCCCAGCGCCGCGAACGCCTTCGCCCACTTGTCCGTGCACCCGAAGACCACGGCGTAGGGCAGGAACCTGGTGAAGATCATCTCCTTCTCGGCCCACTGCGACATGTGGGTCTCGGC
>JBKPMF010000312.1:0-5099 GCA_046732015.1 Actinomycetota bacterium | reverse complement strand
ATGTGGATGACTTCGGCATGCTGCTCGACCAGCTTGACCTGCTCAGCCAAACGGGCGAGGTCGGCCGAAAGGATGGATGCGGCGAGCCTTCCCACGAGGCCAATGGTACTCGGCGGGTTAGGCCTTCCTGGTGAACGCGGCGACGAACATCCCATCGCTCCCCTGCCGATGGGGCCACAGTCGAACCCGGGCCGTTCGGCCGTCAGGGCCGTCGATCTCCAGGGGCTCCAGGTCGGCCCGATGGCGGATGATGGCATCAGCCGCCGCATCGGTTTCGGCCCTCGGGAAGGTGCACACCGAGTAGACGAGTCGACCCCCGGGCTTCAGCAGATCGGTGAGCGCCGCGGTGATCGCCACCTGGGTACGCGCGAGTTTGCTGAGTTCGTCCTTGCGATTGCGCCACAGCAGTTCCGGGCGGCGGCGCGCCGAGCCCAATCCCGAGCAGGGTGCGTCGATCATGATCCGGTCGAAGGAACCCTTCAGGGCCGGATGTTCGGCATCCTGGGCCAAGACGATCGCCCGCGCTCCGAGCCTCATGGCGGCTTTGCGGATCAAGGGCACCCGTCCGGGATGGATGTCGGCGCCCACGACCAGGCCGGCGTCACCCACGAGCTGCGCCGCGTAGATCGTCTTGCCTCCGGGCGCGGCGCACGCATCGAGGACGCGATCGCCCGGCTGTGGATCGAGCGCCTTCACCACGAAGGCCGAGGCCTGGTCCTGGATCGCGAACCAGCCGTCGGAGAATCCCGGGAACGATGACGGGTCGCCCCCGTCGACCAGGACGCACGTGGGGTCGAGCAGCGACGGCTGAGGATCGCGCCCGGCCTCCTTCAAGGCGTGGGTGAACCCTTCCACCGAAACCATGTCGGTGTTGGTGCGCAGCGACAGCGGCGCCTGCGCGGCGAACGCCCGAGCGGCGGGCTCGACCTCGTCGGCGGGCAGCAGCCGGCCGAGCTCCTCGATCGTCCATCCGGTCAGCCCGGTGCGCACGGCGATGTCGCTCGCGTCCGGGCCCTCGGGCCACGGGGTAGGCGTCGACGCGAGCTTGCGCAACACGGCGTTGACGAAACCGCGTTCCCGGTCGCGGGCGAGGCCCACCGTCTCCCCGACCGCTGCATGCTGCGGCGTATCGGTGAACAGCACCTGGTAGCCGCCGAGGCGCAGCACGTTGCGCGCCCCGGGACTCATGCGCGACACCGGCCGGGTGGCGACGCGGTCGAGCGCCCAGTCGATCGATCGCAGGTGCCGGATCGTGCCGAACGCGAGATCGGTGGCATAGGCGCGATCACGAGCGTCGAGGCGTGAGCGGCGGAGCGCGGCGGGCACGACGATCGTGGAATAGGCATCCTCATCGAGGACGCGGCGGATCGCCTCGAGCGCCACGGTGCGTGAGGTCTGCCTCACCCGAGGCGCTCCCCCGGTTCGAACCGGGCGCCGCGAGCCCAGTCGGACCCGGGCATCCGCGCCTTGCCCATGGGCACGACTTCGAGGAGCCGGACGGCGGTTCCTCCTCGCGTGTCGACCACGGGCGTTCCGTCTTGGGCCATGTGCAGTTGGCCGGGCCCCCGGATCGACGTGAACACGGCTCCCCACGGTCCGGTCGCCTCGGCCTGCAAGACCTTCAGCGGGGCCTCCCGGAAGGTGGTGATCGCACCAGGGGCGGGAGCCAGTGCCCGAACGCGCCGCACCGCTGCCTGTGCGTCGACCGTCCAGTCGAGGTCGCGTTCCTCCGGAAGCATCTTGGGGGCGACGAGGGCGGCCGCCGCATCCTGCGGAACCACATCGGCGGTTCCGTCGCGGAGCGATCTGAGCGCCTCGACCACGAGCGGCGCCCCGAGGCCCGCCAAACGGTCGCCGAGGGAGCCGGTGTCGTCGGTCGCCGTGATCGGCACCTCTCGCTGCAGTACGACGGGCCCGGTGTCCAGGCCTTCGTCGAGCAGCATGACGCTGACCCCGGTGGTCGTGTCGCCTTCGAGGATCGCCCGCTGCACCGGCGCCGCGCCGCGCCATCGGGGCAACAGCGAGAAATGGAGGTTGAGGCTGCCGAGCCCGGGGACGTCCAAGATGGCGGCGGGGAGGAGCTCCCCGTAGGCGACGACCACGAGGGCATCGGGCGCGAGGTCCTCGACCGCCCGGGCGCCTTGGCCCGATCGAACGCCCTCGGCTTCGAGGAGTGGAAGACCCAGGCGCTCGGCGGCATCGGCCACCGGCGTCGGCCGCAGGCTCGACCCGCGCCCGGCCGGGCGGGGTGGATTCGTGATGACGCGAGCGATCTCGACGTCATCGGCCTCGACGAGCGCTTCGAGCGTCGGGACCGACCATGCGTGATTGCCGAGGAACGCTATCCGGAGGCCGGTCATGGCCGGAGGATAGTCGCCACGCTCATCCGCCAGCCCGCGAGTGCTCGGAGCGCGCGTGCCTCAGGCTTCGCCGCGACGCAGGAGCCGGCGCTTCTTCGGCTCCGGGATCTCGAGTTCGAGTCGGCGCAGATCGGCCATCACGGTGCGGCGACCCTCGTCGTCCAGGTGGTCGATGTAGAGGCCGCCGTTCAGATGATCGGTCTCGTGTTGGAAGATCCTCGCGAGGAGCCCTTCCCCGGTCATCTCGTAGGTCTCGCCGCGCATGTCCTGACCGCGGCAGGTGATCGTCGAGAAGCGCGGCGTCGGGTGGAACGGACCGGGGATCGACAGGCAGCCTTCCTCCTCCATCGTCTGGCCGCTGCCGTCGAACAGCTCGGGGTTGGCCATGAGCATCGGCCCGGTCTCTCCGTCGTCGAAGACGAAGAGGCGGATCGACAGACCCACCTGCGGTCCCGCCAGGCCGACGCCGGGGGCGTCGTACATCGTCTCGAGCATGTCGTCGCACAGCTTCGCGAGCCTGGCGTCGAAATCGACGACGGGGTTGGAGGGCGTGCGCAGCACCGGATCACCGAGCGTTCTGATGGGCAGGATCACGTGGACTCCGTGGTCATGTCGGTCACAGGTGCGGTTCGGCCTCGACGCGGGTGACGACCTCTCGAGCGGCGAGCTCGCGGATCGCTCGCCCGAACGCCGGCACCCTCGTGGGGTCGAGCGCGAGCAAGCATACCGTCTGGTCCTCGACGGTTGAGGTCAGCATCGTCGTGGGGGCGAACGCCGTGAGCGCGCCTTCCAGCTCGGCGGTCCCGGCGATGCGGAAGACCGCCGATCCCACCGGGAAGCCGGCGTCGGCGCGGCGGCGTGTCTCGTCGGCATGGAATCGATCCGGGTTGCCACGCACCAGTGCCTGCACGGCCGGATCGGAGGCATGCGAGGACTGCACGATGGCGCGGCCCTCGGGACGAGCCCAGGCGATCGCCTCCATCCACGTCGTCACCGCACGCTCACGGGCGGTGAGGCCGGGGCGACGCTCCGCGAGGTCGGCGTCAAGGATCGCCACGAGGTCGAGCCCGCCCCGCCCGAAGTCACGCACGTCGTCGGGCCCGCCCACGAGGATCTCGCCCTCCTTCGGCAGGCGCGGGACATCGTCAGGACCCAGCCGCTTCACGGGAACCGATGCCGCACGGATCGCCCACTCCTCCACCCGCTCCCGGCCACCGCGACGAAGACCGAAGTCTTGTGCACCGCAATGCCTGCACCGGCCCTCCGCCTCGCACACGACGCATCGAACGCGGCGCTCCTCCGCTCGGAGCTGGCCCCCACACGCGGCGCACGCCGCCGGTTGCCCGCACGACCGGCAGACCGCGGCGATGCCGTAGCCCGGAAGCGGAGAGAACAGGAACGCCCGCTTCGCCTCGCCGAGGGCCCGTACCAGCCGGGGGGCACGACCTTCGAACCCGGGCTTCACGATCTCGACCGGGGGCCACCGGCGGCCGGTCGGCGTCACGGCGGCCAGGCGGAGCGCCGCCGTCTCCGTCGACGGGCTCATCGACGACAGCACCACCGTGGCGCCGGCGATGCGACCACGCGCCAGGGCCACGTCCCGCGCGTGGTAGTACGGCGCCCGATCCTCGCGCAGGGCCGGATGTGACTCGCGGGAGATCACGATGAGTCCGAGGCGCGGCACCGGCGCGAACACCGACGGGCGAGAGCCCACCACGACGTCGAAGGCGCCCGCCTGCACGTCGAGCCACGTTCGGTACCGACCTCGCTTCGAGCCTCCGAGCAGCGTCGCGCACCGCGCACCGAACGCCGCATCCAGCGCGCGCGCCACCCCCGGGATCGGTTTCGCCTCGGGCACGATCACGAGCGCGCGCCGACCGGCGCGCAGGCACGCGTGCACCGCCTCAACCACCACGAGATCCTCGTCTTCGGGGGCGGGACGCAGCGTGAACGCCTCGGATCCGTCACCCGCGATCGACCGGTTCAGGGCATCGACGCCTCGGTAGCTCGATAGGGCCGACGTCGTCGAACCCGGTCCCGGCGTCCCCCGGACGGCCGGCTCCTTCGGCTCCTCCGACGCTACGCGAGGGGGCGTCGCCCGCCCGAGCACGGTGGCCAGGGGCGCCACGTACCGTTCGCTCACCCAAGCCGCGAGCGCGAGGCCGTCGAGGTCGAACCAACGAACCGGTCCGACGGACTTCTTGATCGCGAGCATCCGCTTCGGCAGGTCTTCGGTGGGTCCCAACACCCAGCCTCGAACCGCGCGCCCGTGGAACGACACCTGCACCAGGGAGCCGACGCCGGCGCCGAGCGAGGCGTCGAGCCCATAGGTGAACGGCCGGTCGAGCGAGAGGATCGGGCGGTCGATGCAGACCGACACCGGGCCGTCGAGGATCTCCGGCTGGTCGATCGCAGCGCTACCCGACGGCGGCGCGGAGGTCGTCGGCGCGGTCGGTCGCCTCCCAGGGGAACTCCTTGCGCCCGAAGTGGCCGTAGGCGGCCGTCTCCCGATAGATCGGACGGGCCAGGTCGAGGTCGCGGATGATGGCCGCCGGCCGGAAGTCGAACACCTCACGGAGCGTGGACGCCAGCTTGCCCGGATCCACCTGCTCCGTGCCGAACGTCCCGACCATGAGGCTCACCGGGTGGGCGGTGCCGATCGCGTAGGCCACCTGGAGCTGGGCCTTGTCGGCCAGGCCCGCCGCCACGATCGTCTTGGCGACGTGGCGGGCCATGTAG
>JBKPMF010000311.1:0-6403 GCA_046732015.1 Actinomycetota bacterium | reverse complement strand
GTGCGCGAGGGGTTGGAGGTCGTGCTGCCGCTCGTCCCCCACGCGATCGGGCTGATGCAGGGCGACACCGGGGCCCATCCCACCGGACATCACATCGGGCGGGAGAGGGTCCTCGAACCCGACGCGCCGAACGAGCTCCGCGTGGAGGCCAAGGCCGTGAAGGTGCACGGCTCGCCGCCGTGCCGGGTCGGCAACGCGATGACGATCGTGCCCGGCGGTGCCGTCCACGGGACCCTCGGCTGCGCCGAGTTCGACATGGCGGCGGTCGAGGCTGCCGGCGAGGTCGCCGCCGCGGGGCGGGCCGAGACCCGAACCCTCACCCACGACCTGGGGCAGGTCGAGGTGTACTTCGAGCCGGTGGTGCCGTCGCGTCGCGTCGTGGTGGTGTCGGCCACCGACGTCGCCCGCGCGCTGCGCACGATCCTGGGCACGATGGGCTACCGGGTCGACGTGGTCGAGCCGCGGCGGGAACGCGTCACCGCCGAAGACGGCGCGACCCTCGCCTCCCTCGAAGGCGTGTCCTGGAACGATCGAACGGCCGTGGTGTTCACCGATCACGATGCCCCCGGCGTGACCGACGACCTCGCGACGCTGCTGCGTTCGCCGGTGGGATTCATCGGCGTGATGGGGAGCCGACGGCACGTCGCCCCATACGTAGAAGGGCTCCGCGCCCAAGGGTTCGACGACGACGACCTCGCGCGGATCCGCTCGCCGCTCGGCCTCGACCTCGGCGGGCGTGAGCCCGGGCAGATCGCGGTCTCGATCGCAGCCGGCCTCGTCGCCGATGCGAACGGACGGGACGGGGGCTGGCTCGACCGCACCTAGGCGGATCGTGGTGGCGTTCGGCCTGGCGATGTGCGCCGTCGCCGCCGCGGCCATCCTGCCCGGGGTGGACCACGGAGCTCCGCACGCGCTGCCGCTCAACGTGTTGATCGTCCTGACCGACGACCAGACGTTCGACACGCTGCCCTCGACCGTCGGTCCCGCGGCGATGCCGTGGCTCGAATCGCAGATGACCCGGCCCGACGGACATTGGGTCACGTTCTCCCATGCCTTCCTCGACACCCCATTGTGCTGCCCCTCGCGGGCCTCGATCCTCACCGGGCTGACCTCACCGCACACGGGGGTGGAGACCAACACCGATGGCTTCGATCTGGATGAGTCCGCCACCCTCGCGACATGGCTGGACGACGCCGGCTACACGACGGGGTTGATCGGCAAGTACCTGAACGACTTCCCGTGGGACCGCGGCCCTTACACCCCGCCCGGCTGGGATCGGTTCGTCGCGAAGCGGAACCAGGGGCTCGGTACGACGTACTACGACTACCACCTGGTGGATCAGGGGGTGGAGGCGGTCGTGGGACACGCGTCCGAGGACTACGCCACCACCTACCTGGCCGATCAGGCGCTCGGGTTCCTGCGGGCCGCACCCACGGACGCGCCGTGGTTCCTGATGTTCACCCCGACGGCTCCCCACGAGCCCTGGCTGCCGGCGCCGGAGGACCGTGGGGCGTTCGAGGGTCAACCCGTCCCGACCCCGAGCGAGCGTGTCCTCAACGACGTGCGAGGCAAGCCCGCCTGGATCCAGGCCCTGCCGGCGATCACTGACGACGAGCGGGTGCTGCTCACCGAGCGTCGGCGTCGTGAACGAGAGACCCTCCTGGCCGTCGACCGCGGGGTTCGCGCGCTCACCGAAGCCGTCGAGGCTCGCGGCGAACTCGATCGCACCCTCATCATCGTGCTGACCGACAACGGGTTCTCGTTCGGCGAACATCGATGGCAGGGCAAGCGCTGTGCCTACGAGGAATGCGTGCGCACGCCCCTGGTGATGCGGTCCCCGTGGACGATGACGAGCACCGTGGACGACCTGGTCATGAACGTCGACCTCGCCCCGACGATCATGGACCTCGTGTCGTCTACCACCGGGGCGGCGCCGATGGCGACCGACGGGATGAGCCTGCGCCCATGGCTCGAGGAGGGCCCCGCCGCGCCGGTCTCGAGGCCGGGGGTCCTGCTCCAGTACGCCGGCGATGACGAGGTGCCCCCGTGGACCGCCGTCCGAACCCACGACTTCACGTTCGTGCGCAACGCCGACGGCACCATGGAGCTGTACGACCTCACCGGAGCGGTGGGACCGGCCGACCCCCACCAGGTGCGCAATCGCGCCGGAACCACCCCCTACGCGGAGGTGCAGGAGCGGCTGAACGCCTTGCTCACCTCCCTCGTTGCAGCGCAGGCCGACGGGTAGACTTCGCCCCATCGTGCAACCCCAAGGGCCCCTCATCCGTCCCGCAGGACCGCGCCGGCCGACGCGGCAGGAGATCGCTCGGCGGCGGATGTTCGCGGCGCTCGTGTTGGTCCTCGTCGTCGGCCTGGTGTGGTTCCTGTGGCCACGCGGCGATTCCTCTGAACAGGCAGGTGGCAAGACCCCGGGGGGCGGGAAGCACCACGGGGGCGGCAACGGCGGGAACGACGATGTGGGCGTGATCGTTCCTGGCCAGAACCCCATCAAGCACGTCGTGTTCATGGTGAAGGAGAACCGCAGCTTCGATCACTACTTCGGCAAGTATCCCGGGGTCGACGGCGCCACCGAAGGGGGGACGATGAACTGCTCCACGCTGGAGGGCGCCGAGACGGTGCCGCTCACGGCGGCGCCCCAGATCATCCCCCACGACCTGGGCCACGCCTTCTACCCAGGGCTGCTGTCGATCAACGGCGGGGAGATGAACGGCTTCAACTGCGTCTCGCTGGGCGAGGACATGACCGGCTACTCCCAGTACGACCGCGATTCGCTCCCGGCCTACTACAGCTACGCCGATCGCTTCGTGGTGGCCGATCACTTCTTCACGTCGATGTACGGGCCGACCTTCCCCGAGCATCTTTACACGGTGGCCGCTCAGTCCTACGGCATCGTCGACAACAAGACGACCACCGAGACCGAGGGCAACTACTGCGACGACCCGCTCGAGTACACGCAGCGGTTCCCACTCGAAGATCTCACCGATGCGGACGTCAAACGGATCATGGCGCTGGAGAAGAACATCACGGCCGATCCCGGTCAGCTGTTGAAGATCGCGGCGTACTGGGAGCAGACGCGCACGTGCATCAACATCCCGGTGCTGCCCGACGAGCTGGAGGACGCCGGGATCAGCTGGAAGTACTACGCCAACGCCGATGCATGGATGAACGCGTTGCAGGCGGTGCGCCACGTGCGGTTCTCCGACATGTGGGAGAAGGTGCAGCCGCCCGACACGTTCCTCACCGACGTCAAGAACGGTGATCTGCCGGAGGTCTCGTGGCTGATCCCGCCCGAAGGCGCGCCGAACGAACATCCGGGTTCGGGCACCACCGTGTGCGAGGGCCAGAACTGGACGATCGAGTACCTGAACACGCTGATGCGCAGCGATGCGTGGGAGTCCACCGCCGTCGTGATCGTATGGGACGACTTCGGAGGCTTCTACGACCACGTCGTGCCGCCTCACTACGACATCATGGGCCTCGGACCGCGGACCCCGGCGCTGATCATCTCGCCCTGGACCCGCCAGGGTGACAACCCCGAGGGTGGCGCGATCGACTCCAACGTGTACGAGTTCTCCTCGGTGCTGAAGTTCATCGAGGACCTGCACGGGCTCGATCCGATGACCGAGCGCGACGCGCAGGCCGACCCGCTGAGCGGCGCCTTCGACTTCACCCAGGAGCCGCGAACCGACCCGTACCTCCTGGACGAGCTGGACTGCTGATGCGCCGTGCGACGCCGGGCGTCGCG
The DNA here is from genome assembly GCA_046732015.1 of Actinomycetota bacterium. Taxonomy (GTDB): domain Bacteria; phylum Actinomycetota; class UBA4738; order UBA4738; family HRBIN12; genus JAOUEA01. The sequence goes on along the minus strand of JBKPMF010000311.1, from coordinate 2,637 downwards.
GCCGCGATCCTGCTGCTCTCGCCGTTCGTGCTGGCCGCCGCCGATCCCGTGGGTGACCCGGGTCCGTGTCCCGGCATCGGTGCGGGCGCGGGCACCAGCGCCGACGCTCCCGACCTCGTCTCGGCCCGCGCCGAGATCGTGGAACTGGACACCTCAGCCCTGTGGACCTTCGAGTTCGATCGTCCGTTGGACGTACCGGACGATCGCGGGTCGCCGTTCCGGGTCGACGTGGTGCTGCGTGACCCCGACGTGCCGGTGCTGTCGTTCGGCCCCTACCGCGGGATCAACCGTCTGATCCGGTACGACGCGGTGGCCGACCCCGGTCTCACGATCTTGCTGCTGCCCGAGGCCGCGGAGAACACGTTCATCGCGCCGCGGATCGACGGCTCGACGATGGAGCTGCAGGTGCCCGGCAGGATCCTGTCCGCCGACGAGGACGAAACCGGCACCTCACCCGGGCTCGAGGACCTCGGCTGGAACGTGATCGTCCGGGACGAGGGCACCTGCGACACCCTGGGGAACGGCCGACCGAACCGGCGCTTCATCGCCGGTGACACCTCCGCGCAGGCACCGGCGCCGGCGGTCTCCCACGAGCAGGAGGGCGGCGGTCTGGGTTGGCTGTGGTTCGTCGCGGTGGCCGCGGTCCTCGCGATCGGCCGCATGGTGCATCTGTTGTTCCTCAAGCGTGCCGGCGGGTAGCCGCGGAACTCAGCGCTTCGGGTGGTCCGCGCGGAACGACCGGTAGTTCGGGTCGGCCGCCTTGGGCCCGTGCTCCTGGAGCTGCCAGAGCAGCCGGTTCATCCCTCGGGTGCCGCGATCGCGAACGGTGACGACCCGGTCGAGGTCGAGCACCTCGCTGAAGAACTCCTCGCCGCTGCCGCCCTCGAACAGCACCCGCCCCTCGGGGTCGACGCCGATCGAGCGGCCGCCGCCGATCTCGACGCTGGCGTTGACGTTGATCACGTAGCACTGGTTCGCGATCGCATTCGCGCGGGCCATGACGAGCTCTTCCTCACGGTCCGGGGTGGTGGTCAATGTGGGATGCAGGATCACCTCGGCGCCGCGCATCGCGAGCGATCTTGCGACCTCCGGGAACCACCCGTCGTAACAGATCATCATGCCCGCCGCGCCGAGACGAGGCATCGCGACGACGGGCGGGGGTGCACCACCGGGGTCGCTCGTTTCCAGCGGCATCCACGGGAAGAGCTTGCGGTAGGTGCCGGCGAGCGAGCCATCGGGCGCGAAGAGCAGCGCGGTGTTGTACGTCTTGCGCCCGGCGGCCTCGTAGACCGACCCGGCCTGGATCCAGCGGCGAGCCCGTCGCGCAACCTCGCCGATCCGTTCGGTGAACGGCCCCGGGACCCGGTGACGGATCCCGTCCATCGCCACATGGTGGCGGAACGGATGCTCACCGGTGAGGTAGAGCTCCGGGAAGGTGAACAGCTGGGCCTTCGGGAAAGAACCACGCATCATCCGCACGTCGTGCGCGAACTTGTCCACGGTGGCCTCGGGATCGCCGGCGACGGGCGACACCTGGGCGGCCACGACGTGCAGCAACCGTGTCATGCAGCGACGCTAGCAGAGGGCCGGACCGAGGGACCGAGCGCTCAGGAGGCGCCGACCTCGAGCCCTTGTTCGGTCGCGAGTTCGGCGAGCAGGTCGTCCAATCCCTCACGCATCTTCGCGCGCCACCACTCCTGTCCCACTTCGGGCAGCGTGTAGATCGGGTCGTAGTAGTGGTACTGGCGTGACAACGCCTCGGGGTCGTCGAACTCGATCCCCGTGCGGTAGTTCTTCGTCCAGTACGAGATGCCGCGCGTGCGGTCGTAGTCGCCCAGCATGTGCACCCAGCGCTTGCCCACGAAGGGGACGTCGCACACCATGCGCGGGGTCGCGAATCCGGGCATGTAGCCCAGCAGTCCGAACTGCAACGCCTGGGTCTCGGCGACACTGGTGCGCCAGTGTTCGGCGTTGGGGATCATGTCGCACATGTAGAAGTAGTAGGGCAGGATCTTGCCGTGATCGAGCAGGGTGAAGCACAGGTCGAGCAGCTCGTTCACGGTGGTATTCACACCACGGAGCAGCACGCCCTGGTTGCGCACGTCGCGGAACCCCGAATCGAGCACCATCTGCGCCGCGTCGCGCACGAGCGGCGTCACCGAGTTCGCGTGGTTCACGTGGGTGTGGACCGCGATGTCGACACCGCGCTCGTTCGCGCGGGCCCCCATGCGCCCGAAGGCGGCACGCACGTCGTCCTGCAGGAAATGCTGGGGCAGGCCCATCAGGCCCTTGGTTGCGATCCGGATGTCTCGGATGTTGTCGATGTCCATGAGCGACATCACGAAGGCCTCGAGGCGCTTGACCGGAACGTTGGCCATGTCGCCGCCGCTCACCACGACGTCGCGGACCTGCGGCGTCCGCCGGAGGTAGTCCAACATCTGGTCCCAGCGCTCGTTCTGCTTGGTCTCGAACTTGTACTTCAACACCTGCAGGGTGTCGTTGCCCACGAGGTCCATCCGGGTGCAGTGCCCGCAGTACTGGGGGCACGTGGGGATCAGCTCGGCGAGCACCTTGGTGGGGTATCGATGGGTGAGCCCTTCGACCGCCCACATGTCGGCTTCATGCAACGAGTCCCGG
>JBKPMF010000310.1:0-11713 GCA_046732015.1 Actinomycetota bacterium | reverse complement strand
TCCGGCGACCTCGGCGGGGCCACCGAGGGTCGCGCCCGCCGAGATGACCACCCGGTCACCGACCACCATGGGGCCGACCAGGGCGGCGTGCGGCCCGACGAGGACGCCGTCGCCGATCTTGACGTCCGGCCCGATGACGGCTGTGGGATGGATGGCCGTCGGCGGGTGTCCCGGCACGGGGCCTCCTCTGTCATCTCCGGTAGGCCTGCCGCGTCTCCGCTCAGGACGGCCAGGCGGGACCCAGGGTACGTACCGGCGTTCGTCGAGGAACCCCGACCGGCGACAGAGGGACCGAACGGACGATGACCGGTGGTGGCGCCGCCCGGTGGGCGAACGGCTCACTACCCTGGCCGACATGGGGAGGGCCTCGGCATGAGGACGCGGCTGCCGACGGCCCTGGTCGGAGCAGGGTCGATGGGACTCAGTCACGCCAGAGTGCTGTCCGCGAGTCCCCGCGCGGCTCTGTCCGTCGTCATCGACAGCGACCCGGAACGGGCCCGCAGCTGCGCCGACCTCCACGAGGTCCCCTGGGCGGTGGACCTGGAGGGCCTGGACGGCGTGCAGGCGGTCGTCGTCGCGGCATCGACCGAGCAGCATGCCCATGTCGCTGCCCAGGTCATCCGCGCCGGTCTGCCCGTTCTCGTCGAGAAGCCGATGTGTCCCTCCGCCCGTGAAGCGAACGCGCTGCTCGACCTGGCCCGGTCCGAGGGGGTGCCGATCATGTGCGGGCTCGTGGAGCGCTTCAACCCGGCGGTGATCGCGGCGATGAGCTTAGTCGAGGCGCCCCGGTTCGTGCGCACCGAGCGGCACTCGCCGTACGCGCCGCGCATCGGGACCGGCGTGGGATGGGATCTCCTCATGCACGATCTCGACACGGCCCTGCGCCTCTTCGGCCCGCGGATGCCGGCGTCCTTCAGCGGGGAGGTAGGGCACTTCCACCCGGCGTCCCGACAAGGAGCGGAGGACGTCGTCGAGGCGTCCCTGCGGTTCGACGACGGAGAGATGGTCTCGCTCTCGGCCAGCCGCATCGGTCAGCGCAAGCTCCGGACCATGGTCATTCAGGAGCTCGGCCGGATGATCGAGGTGGACCTCCTGCGTCGCACCGTCACCGCCTACCGGCACACGACGATCGAGGGCGAGACGGCACGCGGGGGCTTCCGCCAGTACACCGAGATCGAGGTCCCCGAGATCGTCGGGACCGAACCCTTGGTGGCCCAGCTCGACCACTTCGTGCGGCTGGTGAACGGTGAGGCCGACCCCGACGTCGAGCGTGAGTCAATCCGACCCGCTCACGACATCGTCGACGCGATCCTCTCCGGCGCCGCCCTCCGTGACGCGGAACTCCGGTCGACGTGACCCGTCCAGCTCCACGCGACCGATGACTCGGGCCGGCACGCCGGCGACGATCGCGCGTGGGGGAACGTCGCCGGTCACGACGGCCCCCGCTCCGATGACCGCGCCTGTGCCGATGGTCACCCCCATGCTGACCACGGCGTTCGCACCGATGAAGACGTGGTCGCCGATGGTCACCGGCTGTCGCTCCACCTCGGGATACTGACGCCCGCTGACGCAGCGCCGCGCCGACGAGTGGGTGTAGATCTGTGCGCCGGACGAGATGTCGCAGCCCCGGCCGATGGTGAGTCCGCCCGAACCGTCGATCATCGTGAAGGCACCGATCCAGGTGCCCTCGCCGACGCGAGGCTCGCCGACGACCCAGGCGTGGGCGTTCCACGGGTTGTCGGGAAGCATCGCCCCGACGCTCACCGACCGCTCCGGACGAGGTCGGCCATCCCCGACCGCACGTCGATCTCGGCGACGAAGCCGAGGACGTCCTTGGCGCGCTCGATGTTCGCCGCTCGGCGGCTGGCGATGACCGGCCGCGGGTTGAAGACGGGCTGGACGGTGGAACCCATCGCCTCGAGGAGGATCTCGGCCAGGGTCGCGACGGTCGTGTCGATACCCGTGCCGATGTTCACCGGGAGGTTGTCCCGTTCGGCCGTGAGGGCGAGGACGACCGAGCGCGCGATGTCGTGGACGTGGACGAAGTCCATGGACTGCTCACCGTCACCGTCGATGACCGGCGGTTCGCCGCGGCGGATGCGGTCCACGAAGTGGTTGATCACCGACGTGTAGTAGGCGGTGGTCCTCTGTCCGGGACCGTAGACGTTGAAGAAGCGGAGCGCGATCCACGACAGCCCGGCTCGTCGCTGGTAGAAGCCGAGCAGGTCCTCGCCCGCGCGCTTGGAGATGCAGTACGGCGTCTGCGGGTCGAGCGGGTCGTCCTCGCTCATCGGCAGCCGTTGCGGGTCTCCGTAGACCGAGGCGGAGGAGCAGAAGACCATCCGCTTCACGCCGTGGTCAGCGGCCGCCGCGAAGACGTTGTGCTCTCCGACCAGGTTTATGTCGATCGACTCGTAGGGATCCGACTGACTCTTGTTGATCGAGACCGCGGCGGCATGGATGACGTAGTCACAGCCCTTCATGGCCTGGTGGACGGCGCCGCCGGAGCGGATGTCCTGGTCGACCAGCTCGACGTCTCCGGCCGCGACCAGCCGGTTCACCGCGTCGCGGTCACCGCGGAACATGTTGTCGAAGATGCGGACCCGGTAGCCCTGGTCGAGCAGTCGCGGGACGACGTGCAGGCCGATGAAGCCGGCGCCGCCGGTGAAGAACACCGTCGAAGGGGTGGACATGGGTCGTCTCCGTTCGGGAGGGCGCCTACTGGGCGGTCAGGCGCGGACGGTGGCAAGGCTGAGCACCTCGTGGAGGACATCGCTGACGTAGGCCACGTCGTCGTCGTCGAGGTTGGCGTGCATCGGGATGGCGAGATGGCGGGTGAAGAGGTCGGCCGACACCGGGCACGAGCTGCCCGAGCCGTAGACGGACTGCAGGTGCGACGCATACGTGCCGAAGGTGCATCCGATCCCCCGGTCTCGCAGGGTGCCGGCGACGGCGTCCCGGTCGACTCCGCTGGCCAGGGTCAGGACGTAGGACTGCCAGGGGTGGGTTCGGTCCGGCAGCACCGTAGGCAGGGCGACCTCGTCCAGATCGGCCAGCAGCTCGGCGTAGGCGTGTGCGGTCGCCGATCGTGCGGCGAGGAGCTCCGGCAACCGGTCCAGCTGGACGCGCAGGACGGCGGCCTGGATCTCGCTGAGCCGGTAGTTGTAGCCGATCTCGGCGAACTCGGGTGGGCCGGCCGCCGAGCTCGGGCGGCCGAAGGCCGGCTCGGTCCCGTACGCGTGCAGGGACCGGGCGCGGTCGAGCCGGACGGGGTCACGGGTCACGAGTGCGCCGCCTTCACCGGCGGTGATGCCCTTGCGCCCGTGAAAGCTGAAGGCGGCGACGTCGGCGAGGCTGCCTGCCGGTCGTCCCCGGTAGATCGCCCCCAGCGCGCAGGCCGCATCCTCCATGAGCCACAGACCGCGAGAACGGGTCAGCTGCCACAGCTCGTCGTAGTCGGCCGGCTGACCGAAGACGTCGACGGCGACGACGCCGACCGTGCGTGGGGTCACCAGCGCAGCCGCGGCGTCGACATTGATACACCAGGTGTCCGGCCGGACGTCGGCGAAGACCGGCGTGGCGCCGACCCAGGTCACCGCGTGTCCGGTGGCCGGGAAGGTGTAATCAGCGACGATAACCTCGTCACCCGGCGAGACGCCCAGGGTCAACAGGCCGAGATGCAGCGCCGACCCGCAGTTCGTCGTGGCCAGGGCGCCGGGTACGCCCACGGCCGCTGCGAGGTCGTCCTCGAACGCCCGGCAGGTCGGGCCGGCACCCGAGAGCCATCCCGACTCCAGCACCGATCGCACCGCTTCCAGCTCGCGTGGGCCCACCGAGGGCGCGCCGAGCGGCACGGTCCTCATCGTGGGGTTCCCTCGGCCGGGCCGCGACGAAGCACGCGCCTCACCACGTAGATGGGACGACGCCGTGCGTCGTAGCCGGCTCGCCACACGTACTCTCCGACGATCCCGAGCGCACCCAGAATGCCCCCGCCGAAGCCGACCACGAGCCCGGAGAGAACCGTGAAGCCGACCGGGAAGTCCACGTGGCCGATCGCAGCCACGGTCGCCACCAGGAGCAGCACGACGCCGATCGCGACGAACATCAGGCCGGTTAGCGTGATCCACCGGATCGGCGCGTCCGAGAACTGGACGAAGGAGTCGACGACCAGCTTCACCTTCTTGCGGGACGTCCACTTGCTCGTCCCGTAGGGCCGGGGCAGCTGCTCGAAGTGGATGTGCCGTTGGTCGAACCCCACCCACGCCACCATGCCCAGCAGGTTCCGGTTGCCCTCGGACATGGCGTTGAGGACCTCGATGACCCGGCGGTCGAGCAGGACCTGCGACGGTCCCTCACCCGGATAGCTCGGGACGTCGGAGTGCGCGCTGAGAAAGGCTGAGAACCCCCTCGCTGCACCCGTCGCCGTCCTGCCGACGGCCCGGGTGGAGCGCAGCCCCCAGACGATGTCGGCTCCGTCGCACCATTCGCGGACGAGATCCAATACGGCCGACAGCGGCTCCTGACGGTCCGCGCTGAGGGTGAGCGCAGCGTCACCCGAGCACTCCCTCAGCCCGGCGCTCAGCGCGGCGTGGGACCCGAAGTTGCGCGACAGCGTGACGAGAACGACGTTGTCGTCCGCGGTGGTGAGGGCTGCTACTGCGTCCGAGGTGCCGTCGGTCGACCCGTCGTCCACGACGACGAGCTCCACGTCGAGCTCCGGCGCGGCGTCCGCGACCTCCCGCGAGAAGGCGACGAGCTCGGTGATGCCCTCGACCTCGTTGTACGCCGGCACGATCAGGCTGAGCCGCCGCCGTCCCCCGGGGGATGGCACCGCGCTCACGCCCCGGCGGCGGCGACCGCGTTCACCGCGGTCACCACGACCTCGAGGTCCTGCTGGGACAGGCCCGGGTGGACCGGAAGGGAGAGGCAACGCGCGGAGGCGGCGTAGCTCCGGGCCAGGTCGGTGCGCGGCGCACAGCGGCGGAGGCTGGCGAGCTCGTGGAGCGGGACCGGGTAGTAGACGCCGGTCCGCACCCCGTGCTCCTCGGCCAGGGCGCGCGCCATCCGGTCGCGCTCCGACCCGTCGCCTACGAGGACCGTGTACTGGTGGAACACGTGCACGGCACCGTCGACGACGGTCGGGAGCGTGACGCCCTTGAGATGGTGAGACAGGAACTCGGCATTGGCGCGGCGAGCGTCGTTCCACCCCGGCAGCTTCACGAGCTGCGCCCGCCCGATCGCGGCGTGCAGGTCGGTCATCCTCGCGTTGAACCCCACAACCTCGTTCTCGTAGCGGCGCAGCATCCCGTGGTTACGCAGGAGCCGCAGGGACCGGAGCACCTCGGCGTCCTCCGCGGCCACCATGCCGCCCTCACCGGAGGTCATGTTCTTCGTGGGGTACAGGCTGAACATCGCCATCGCACCGAACGAGCCCACCGCACGGCCTCGCCAGCTGGCGCCGTGCGCCTGGGCGGCGTCCTCGACCAACAGCACACCGTGCTGCTCGCACAGGGCCGTCAGGCCGTCCAGGTCGGCTGGATGGCCGTAGAGATGTACCGGCATGACGGCGACCGTCCGCTCCGACAGCACGTCCTTGACGCTGGCGACTTCGAGGCAGAAGGTGTCGAGGTCGATGTCGGCGAACACCGGGGTCGCGCCGGTCAGGGCCACCGCGTTGGCGGTCGCGGCGAAGGTGAACGAGGGGACGACCACTTCGTCTCCCGGTCCCACCCCGCACGCGAGCAGTCCGAGGTGCAGTCCCGAGGTGCCGGAGCTCGTCGCGACGCATGGCCGGCCGTCGACCAGGGCGGCACCGAACTCGCGCTCGAACGCTTCGACCTCGGGACCCTGGGCGAGCATCCCGCTGGCCATGACGCGGTCGACGGCTGCCCGCTCCTCGTCACCGAGGAGTGGCTGTCCGACGGGAATCACGCGTGCACCCTAGGTCAGTGGTCGCTGCCGTAGCCGCTGCCCGATGGCCTCGATGGCCGTTTGGACGATGCGGTTCAGCCCTGGTAGCCCTCGACCGTGCGCGCGTCCCGGACCTGTGCGGTGTCGGGATCCTGCCCGAACTCCCGCTTGGCCTGGCGCTGCCGGAGCAGGTCCCAGCACTGGTCCAGCTCGACCTCGACGTCGCGCAACCGGGCCTGTTCCTCGGCGGGGGAGATCTCATGAGACGACAGCCGACTCCGGAGATCGTGCTCCTCCTCGACGAGGTCCGAGATACGTTGCCGAACGGTTTCATCGCTCATGACGTCAGCGTAAGGACCTGTCCATGACGGCGTCCCAGGCGCCTGGCGGCGTCGGGTCGTCCGCACCCGCGTCCGGCGAGCGAGTGGCCCGGAGTAGGCGAGGGACCGCTGTCATCAGGACGATCCCCGAGACGCCCAGGCCGTCGGTGGGAATCGCCAGGGCGACCGCCAGCGGCAGTGCCCATACCCAGCGCCGCCGTGCGGCCACTAGGACGACGATCACGGAGAGACCCAGCCGGACCCACATCGCGACGTCGACGCCGCGCGGCCGGCCGAGGAAGGCCAGCCACTCAGACCACAGCGTCGGCGCCGTGACGGCGGACACCGTCACGAGCGCCAGAGTCCACGCGACGAACGTCGTCAGCCGGCGCCATTCGCCCCTGGCGACGAGCCAGAGTGCGACGGGTGCCGCGGGAACCACTTTGGTCAGCGGCAGAAGGGCCCACCACCCGGGCCGGCTGAACCCGAGGACGAGGCTCACCGAGATGAGCGCATGCACGTTGCCCAGGACGAACTCCGGAACGCACAGGAGCAGCACAGGGATCCGCCACATCCATCGGAGCGGCCGCAGCAGCCACCAGACGGCACCCGCTTGCAGCACCGCCCAGACGACGACGAACACCGGCCACGGGAGCAAGCCGATCGGCCGGAGGACCTGGAGAAACAGCGGCGAGTACAGGTAGGCGTCGACCGCGTGCGGTTCCGCGCCGTACGGGTGCTCCACCCGAAGAGCCAGCCAGTATGCGTGGGAGTCCAGGCCGAGGTGCGCGCCCCCGGCGACCAGGTACGCCACCATCGCGACGCCGGTGACCCAGAGCCCGAGGAGGAGACCGGCCCGTGCCGCCCGCAGGAGCCCCGCGTCGACCCTGCCGTGGCGCATGGTCTCAGCCTCCCAGCGCATTGACCTCGGTGGCGACCGCCGTCCCGACAAGTGGCCGAACGACCGATCCGCGCCGACGGTGAGGGGCTTCATGCTGGAGCACGCCGGCCAGCCCGGCCGATCGAATCCACCAGGACCCCTCGGAGGCAACGAGATCGTGGCCGCCTCCGCCCGCACTCGTTGGCTGGTCGATGCCCTCTGGTGGGCGGCCCTGCCCGGCGCGCTGCTCTTCATGGCGCTCCAGGTCTACGAGCACGTGCAAAAGGGCGTAATCGGGTTCGACTCTCACGCCTACTGGCTGGCCGCCCGCATGCCCGAGACGTGGTACCTGCTGGCCCCCCGCCTCAGGGACGCCTACCTGTACTCCCCGGCCTTCGCGCAGCTGCTCTGGCCGTTCGGACAGCTGCCGTGGCCGGTGTTCCAGATCCTCTGGGCCGCCACCGGTGCCGTGCTGTTGTTCTGGCTGCTCAAGCCGCTGGGCTGGCGCAAGGGACTTACTCTGACGCCGTTCTTCGTCACCGAGCTCATGCTCGGGAACGTCTATATCCTCTTCGCCACGGCGCTCGTGATCGGCCTCACCCGCTTCCCGGGCGCGTTCGCCGTGTTCGCCATCACCAAGCTTGCCCCGAGCGTCGTCTTCCTGTGGTTCCTCGTGCGCCGGGAGTGGTGCAAGGCGGCTATCGCGGTGGGGACCACGGTGGCCATCCTCCTGGCGTCTGCCGCCATCAACCCACAGGCCTGGGTCGACTGGGCACGGTTCCTGCTGACCTCGACCGGTGACGGTTCGGTGGGGGCGCCAGTACGGGCGGTGGTCGCCGCTGTCGTCGTGATCTGGGCCGCACGCACGGACCGGGCCTGGCTGCTCGCTCCGGCCGTGCTACTGGCGTGCCCGGTGTTCGGCGGGTGGGGACCCTTGGCAGTGCTGGCGGCGATCCCACGCCTACGGGCCCTTCCCGGGCGGGCCGGTGAGCCTTCGCCGGCGGCAGCGAACACACCGCGCCGAGCTCCGAGAACCGTGCCGGTCCGGACGATCGGGCCGGCCTCGAAGTCAGGCGTTGGCGATGCCGCGGTCCCAGGCCGGGCGTTCCGTGACGCCCCGATCCAAGTCGGGCTCGATGTACATCAGCAACGTCAGGGATGAGACGGCTTGACGAGACGCCAGCTCGGCCCGGTTGATGGCGTCGGCGATCTCGTCCGCGGTGTCGGTGGTCGTCACGGCGACCTTGGCGGCGACCAGGAGCTCCTCGGGACCGACGTGCAACGTCCGCATGTGAATGATGCGGTCCACGCCCTCCGAATTGGCGATGGCCTCCTCGATCGCCCGGACGTTTTCGGCACTGCCCGCCTCGCCCAGCAGGAGTGACTTCATCTCCACCGAGAGCGTGATGGCGACCGTGACGAGCAACAGGCCGATGAGACCGGTCCCTACCGCATCCCACATGCCGTTGTGCGTCAACAGGGTCAGCCCGACGCCGAACAACGCGAAGACCAGGCCGACGAGCGCAGCGAAGTCCTCGAGGAGGACCACGGGGAGCTCTGGCGCTTTCGCGCTGCGCACGAACTGAGCCCAGGGGCGACGCCCGCGCACGTGGTTCGACTCGTGGATCGCGGTGCGAAACGAGTAGCTCTCGAGGCCGATGGACACCAGAAGGACGACGATCGGCACCCACCACCAGCGGCCCTCGATCGGTTCCGGTTCCTGGAGCTTGTGCCACGCCTCGTAGAGCGCGAACAGACCGCCCACGGTGAACAGGACGATCGAGACGACGAACGCCCAGAAGTACCGCTCTCGTCCGTAGCCGAAGGGATGCTCCGGCGTTGCCTGGCGTCGGGCGCGACGCCCGCCGAGCAGCAACAGCGCCTGGTTGCCGGAGTCGGCCACGGAGTGGACCGCTTCAGCGAGCATGGAGCTTGAACCGGTCAGAAGGAACGCGACGAACTTGGTGACCGCGATCCCGAGATTGGCAGCCAGCGCCGCCAGGATCGCCCTGGTTCCTCCTTCAGTCGACACCCGAGCAGCGTAGTGGTTCGACCGCAGGCAGCCGGATCGCCGGCGGCATCCGCCGTTCGGTCACTGTTGGACGAATCGGACACCGCTGGGACCGGGCCTCCGGCACACTCCTGTGGTGTCCGAGCAGCAGCACGACCATCCGGTCGTGGTGGTCGAGGCTGCGCCGGAGCCTGCCGAGGTCCGCCGGAGCACCGCGCCGGTGGCCGTCCTGGTGCCCCTGGTGGTGCTCGGCGCGCTTCCCCTGATCCTCCTGCGGTTCGGCACCCAGCCGATCTCCGACCCGGACAGCCTCTGGCACGTCGTGGCCGGCCGGCGCCTCTGGGAGTCGTGGCAGTTCACGGGTCCCGACAAGCTAGGGACATTCGCCCCGCTGCCGTTTGTGTACCACCAGTGGCTCCCAGAGCTGGCCATGGCCGGGATGGATGCGATCGGTGGCCTGGCCGGCGTGGCGTGGCTCTTTCAGCTGATGTTGCTGGGCTTCTTCGTGGCCACGTATGCCTTGTGCCGCTCGCAGGCCGGCATCCTGGCCGCGGTCCTCGCCAGCGTGGCCACGTGGGTCGGAGCGGGTGGCAGCTTGAGCCCACGGCCGCAGGTGGTCGGCTTTATCCTGCTGGCGCTGTCGCTCGCGGCGTGGCTACGCACGGCGAAGGATGGTCGGCTGCGCTGGTGGCTGCTGCCGCTGACGTTCCTGTGGGCCTGCGTCCACGGCACCTGGCTGTATGCGGTGGCGTTGGCCGTCCTCTTCTCGGTGGGACTGCTGCTGGATCGCCGCCTCGGTCGGGACCGCATCTCTCGCACGGCGGGGTTCGTCGCCGGACTCGTCCTCGTCGGGCTGTTGACTCCCGTCGGGCCGCGGCTCCTGCTCACGCCCTTCGCCGTCTCTGAGGTCAGCCCCTTCATCATGGAGTGGAAGCCGACGCCGATCACCGACCCATCGGCCGCGGCGACGTTGCTCATGGGCCTGGTCGTTCTGGTCGTCTGGCTGAGGGAGCGTCAGCCGGTCACCTGGACGCACCTGCTGCTGTGGCTGTTTGCGATGGGTTCGACACTGATGTACGCCCGCACCATCGCGGTCGGCGCCATCCTGGTGGCGCCGCTGTTCGCCGGCGCTCTGCAGCGGGCGCTGCCGGAGCGCGTGGTTCCCCGTCGCACCGAACGTCGAGTGCTGGTGGGCTCCTCGCTGGTGAGCCTCGTGCTTGCGGCCATCCTCGTGCCGGTGACGGCGTCGGCTCCGGGAAAGGCTCCGACGGGCTTCGACGCATACCTGGCGGGCTTGCCGCCGGGGACGGTCGTCTGGAACGTCGACGCGCTGGGCGGATGGCTCATGTACGAGCACCCGAACGTCCGGCCCACGATGGACACCCGGGCCGAGGTGTACGGGCCCGAGTACGTCCGCGCGTACGTCCGAGCCATCAGCGGCTACCCCGGTTGGCAGGAGACCGTTTCGAAGACCGGTGCCCGCTACGCCATCGTCACGCAGGACGGGCCGCTCGAAGCGGGGCTGGTCCACGGCGACGGCTGGTACGAGGTCGCCAGCGCGGAGACGTACGTCCTGCTGGCCGCACCGTGAGGATCATGGGATCTGCGCCCGCGTCCGGGACTTGGGCGCCGGACCAGGCCGAGACGGCTGCCCGTCGGGGCCTCCTCGCCTGGGTGCCGCTGGCGATCATGGCGCTGCTTCCGTGGTTCCTTCTTCTCGGCCGTGGCTACCAGGTGTCGGACCCCGACACCTTCTGGCACATTCGCGCCGGCGACTTCCTGCGGTCCACCTGGCAGTTCTCGGGCCCCGAACCGTGGTCTCCGTTCAGCAGCAACCCGTGGGTTCTCCACGAGTGGTTGCCGGAGCTCGCCTTCTCGGTGGCGAACGAGCGAGCTGGGCTGCCGGGAGTGGCATGGGTCTGGTATGCGATGACGGTCGGGGTGGCGGCCGCCGTCTACCTTTCCTGCCGCAGCCAGGGTCCGGTAGTTCTGGCTGCCCTCGCGACCGTCCTGGGACTCCTCGGGATGTGGGCGAGCCTCTCAGCGCGCCCCCAGTTGGTCACGTTCGCCCTCGCCGCGGTGACGACGGCGGCCTGGCTGACCTCGAGCAAGGACGGGCGCCGGCGGTGGTGGTTGGTTCCGCTCACCTGGGTCTGGGCGTGCTCACACGGGATGTGGTTCCTCAGCCCGCTGCTCGGGCTGGCCACGGTGATCGGGCTCTCGTTGCAGCCGAGCCACCGAGGCGACGCGAGACGCCTCATGCCGGTGGCGGTGTCGTGCCTCTTGATCGGCGCCGTCACCCCCGTAGGGCCCCAGCTGCTGGCGGCTCCGCTGTCCGTATCGGGTTACACCTGGTTCGTCAGTGAGTGGGATTCGCCACGCCTGTCGTCACCGGCGGTCCTCGCCACCCTGCTGCTGTTGGTGGCCACGGCGGTGACGTGGGCGAGGTCCGCGCGACGAGCAGAGCCCGTGGCGATCGGGCTCTGGCTCATCGCCGTGGCGTGGGCGCTCATGTACACCAGGACGGTGGCCGTCGGAGCCGCGGTGGCGGCGCCGATCTTCGTCTCGGCGCTGAGCGACCAAATCGGGTTT
>JBKPMF010000309.1:0-3099 GCA_046732015.1 Actinomycetota bacterium | reverse complement strand
CCGCTACACCGAGACGGTGGCCGCGGGCGAGGTCCTCGGGCTGGCCAGCGTCAGGATCCTCAGCATCCACGACGGCGAGCTGGAGAACACCGACGACGTCCGCGAGGCCGTGACCCGCCGTGTCCGCGAGGTCCGGGCCGAAACGCTCCTGTCCTGCGACCCGACGTTGATCTTCTTCAAGGACAGCTACTACAACCACTCCGACCATCGCACCGCCGGGTTCATCGCGCTCGACTCGGTGTTCCCGGGTTCGGGCAATCCCCACTTCCACTCCGAACATCTGGGGGAAGGGCTGGAGGTCCAGGAGGTGACCGACGTCTGGCTCGGCTGGAGCGACGAACCGAACCACGTCGAGGACATCAGCGAACATTTCCGCACGAAGGTTGATGCCCTCGCCGAACACGCGAGCCAGCTCGCCGAGGGGATCCGGTTCTTCGAGGAGTTCCTGGCCGAGGACGCGGTGAAGGCCGGCGAGAAGATCGGCGTCACCCACGCCGAGGAGTTCCGCGTCCTGGATCTTCGGTGAACGGACGCACCCACGGGATCGATCGGCGAGCGATCGGCGCCGCTCTCGTGGCCGTCGTGCTGCTGGTCGTGGTGGCCGTGGTCTCGATCGGCGAGGATGCAGGCGGACCGACCGGCTCGCCGCGCGCCTCCGCCTCGCTGGCACCGGTGACCGAACGACTCACGAACGTCGGCGGGGTCTACCAGGAGGAACCTGGCATCGGCCTCGACGATCTCGACCCTGCCGAGCTGCCCTACCCCTACACGCGGCCGATCCCGCCGGAAGAAGCATCACCGATCGACGGGGCATACCTGAAGATCACGCCGCTCGAAGGTCTCGGGCAACCGGCGGTCGCCCTGCCGATCCGCTGCCTGCGCTGCATCCCCTTCCGCATCGAAGCCGGGGTCAGCACCCTGATCCTGTTCCATGGCCGGTACTTCCTGCATCACCAGCTGTCCGATTTCCGATCGCTGGGATTCTTCGCCGTCGAGGGCCACCGAGTGACGTTCTCGAACGATCCGAGCTGCCCGACGACGCATGGTCTCTATCGGTGGCGACGCGAGGGCATCGAACTCGTCCTCGACGTGATCCACGATCCGTGTCCGTTCGACGAGCTCAGGGCCCAGGACCTCACGGCCTCGCCATGGACCTCGTTCAACCACTGCCTCTCGCGGTTCGAGGGCCTGTGGCCCGGCGAGCTCGGCTGTGAGAAGCGACGGTTCCACCCGTGATGCGGTTCACACCTTGACGGCGGTCGACAGGATGACTTCGCGGAAGTCGTTCAGCGGATCGGGGAAGCGTTCGGCGAACACGGCCGAGGCCCTCGTCCGGAAGGCATCCCAGCCAGGGGCGCCCAGCATCTCGCGGACGAACCGGCCCGAAGCGAACACGCTCATCCCGTCGATGTACTCCTCGCGGCCATACACCCACCGGTACTTGCGGATCTCGGTGCGCACGTGGCGGAGGCCGGCGTCGATCAGCACCTCTTCGATCTGGTCGCGCTTGCGGAACTTGTCGTGCCAGGGCCGGGCTTCGGCGTAGGCGGGTTCGAGGATCTCGCGCGGCACCACCGACTCCACGAGTTCGGTCCACGCCGTCTGGTAGGCGTCGACGCCGTCGGACCACGACGAGAACCCGATCGTGCCTCCGACCTTCAGCACGCGCATCGCGTCGAAGATCGCGGTCTCGTACTTCGTGAAGTGCGCGAGCACGAAGCTGCCGATCGCGGCGTCGAAGACCGAGTCGCGGAACGGCAGGTCGATCGCCTCGGCCGCCGCCACCGCCTCGGCGGGACGCTGCCGGCGGGCCACGTGCAGCATGCCCATCGATTCGTCGATCCCCACGACGCGGGCGCCCGCCTTCGTAGCCGCCTCGGCGGCGATCCCGGTCCCGGTGCCGATGTCGAGGAGGAGCTGACCCTCGCCGATCCCGGCCTGCGCGACCAGGTCGTCGGCGACCTGGACGAACCGCGACGCGTGCACGCGTTCGTAGGTCTCGGCGACGTCGTCGTAACTGCGCCAATCGTCCATGTGGGCCGCCAGCCTACCGGGCGTCGCCGCCAACGAAGCCCGCGCCCGGGTGCCGGGTAGGCTGTCGAGCCGTATGCGGGATGCGAACAGGTGACCGGCGCGGCAGGGTACATGGCGCTCGTGCTGGCGGAGGCGGTCGCCGGCTCCCTCGCGTTCCTGTGGTGCGTCCCGTTGTGGAACGAGGTCAAGCGCGGCTTCTTCACCCTCACGTCCTCGATCCTGCTGGTGTTGGCCGTGGCGGCGTGGTGGTCGGCGAAGGTCGCGCTGGTACCGGGCGAGGACGCCGGGCTCTGGTCGGTGCGGCTCGCGCTCGCCGCCACGGTCGCGGTGGGCGTGACGTTCCTGCTGATGCTGGCCAAGCAACAGACGGTGGCCAGGGTGGTGGGCCTGCTGAGCGTGCCCCTGTCGATCGCGGTGCTCGTGGCGATGGCGGGGACCGGCCGGCAGGGCTATGCGCTGTCGCTGTTCCAGCTGCTGGCGGGCGCGGCGTTCCTGGGAACCATCACGGACGGACTGCTGCTGGGGCACTGGTACCTCACGGACCGGGGATTGCCTCGAGGACCGATCAACCGCTACACGACGGCGATGCTGATCGCCGTCGGCGTGGAGGCGGTCGCGGTCATCTCGGGCGGGTTCTCGGCCACCGCCGACTCCGGCTCGCTCAACCCGTTGCTCACGGCCGGCGCGCTCGCGCCGTGGATCGCGCTGGGGATGGTGGGGACGACGGCCTTGATCGCGGTGCTCACGCGCGCGGCGCTGAAGGGTGAGCGCGCCTCCGCCGTGCAGTCGGCCACCGGCTTCTACTACCTCGCGGTGGTGACGGGATTCACCGCGGAGGTCGCGTTCAAGACCAGGTTCCTGGGCTGAGCGATGCAGTGGGCCGTCATGGTCGCCGGGCTGCTCGCCGAGATCGTGGGGTGGTGGTTCGTCTCCTCCCGTGGGCGCGACGTCTGGCGCCTGATGCCGATCGTGCTGGGCACGATGGGCGTGGCGGCGGTGCTGGCTCGGCCGCCGGTGGCCGCCGCCGAGGTCACCGCGACGACGGCGCTTGCCGCCGGCCTGGCC
>JBKPMF010000308.1:0-7702 GCA_046732015.1 Actinomycetota bacterium | reverse complement strand
GAGATCGACCGGATCTCGATCTGCGCGACGAGCTCCTCGATCGCCCAGGCGACGGCTTCGTCCTCGTTCATCGACCCCCCAACGAGCGCTCGACTTGTTCGGCCTTGGCTGGGCAGCCTAGGTTGGGGGTCGAGGCGGGGCAAACCCAAACAGCTCGGAATCCAGCACTCGTAGGCGTGAGTGTTGATGGAATCCGAACACAGAAAGCCCTGGTGACCCCAGAACCCGTTACTCGGGGAAGGAGACGTTGGACGCCAGCAGCCTGGTCCAGCGGTAGCTGTGCTTGGGAACGTCCAGGATCGTGAACGTCTCGACGGCGTCCACGCCGTCCACCGGCCGGATGCGCTCTTCGAGCACCTGGAGCATGTGCTCGTTGTCGACGCAGACGATCTCCACCAGCAGGTCGAAGGACCCCGCACAGACGGCGATGTAGTCGATCTCGGGAACCTTCTGGAGTTCGGTGACGACGCTGGTGACCGTGCCGCCACGGATCTTGATGCCCACCTCGGCGAAGACCAGGCCGAGGGCGAGCGCGTCGGCCAACACCACCACCTGGACCACGCCTCGCCTTGTGAGGCGTGCGAACCGAGATCGGACCGTGGCTTCGTTCAGATCGAGGTCTCGCGCGAGGGCCGCGAACGAACGGCGGCCATCCTGATTCAGCGCCTCGATGATGAGGACGTCGGTCTCGTCCAGCGTCCGACGGAGCCGCCGACGGCCCCCCGTGGTTCCCATGGGCGAGCAGCCTAGCCGAAGGTTCCGTTCGGGCGGGTCAGGACGACGGGTGGACCTCCACCACCCGTCCCACCTCGATGCCGAAGTCCCAGACATCGATGGATGGAGGTTCAACACCCAGGCTGGTCAGGGCGGTGCAGATCTGACTCCGATGGTCGGTGCCGTGGTGCAACACCTGTGCGAACCGGATGCCCAACGTCGCGTACGTCTCGTAGCCGTCCCCGGTGTCGATCCGCTGCACCACGGTGTCCGGATCGAACCCATCGCCCAGCAACCTCGACCAGACGGGGCCGTTGCGCTCGATGGCGCTCCGGAGCTCGCGAAGATCCATATGGTCCTCGTCGATCTCGAGGGTCCTGTCCCGCGTGATGTTCAGCAGGTACCAGGTGTCGGAACCGACGAGGTGGCGTTGCGTGTCGAGGATCGAGCCGTAGGTGCCGGGCACGGCGGTGGCCAGGTGTTCGGATGACAGTTCGATGCAGACGTCGATCAGCCGCGTGGTCGCCCACACGTGATGCCCGAAGGCATCCACCATCGATGGGGAGGTCATCGACCTACCGTAGCGTGACGAGCGTCAGTCGGCGAAGACCGCGAAGTTGTCCCAGCGCGAGCCGCCGTCGTCCTCGTCGTCCTTGATCTTGACGCGGAGGCCCTGGCCGGTCCCGGCACCGAAGGCAGTCAACGCCTCCGTGGACAAGCTCACCGAGCACGATCCGATGAGCGAACCGTCTTCGAGCGAGGAGACGGATCCGGTCACGACATCGCCCGATCGCGTCACCGCCAGACGGTAGGTGGCTCCGTTCGTCAGCCCCAGCCGATCCACTTTGCACAGCGTCGAATGGATCTGCCCGTCGATCTGGTCGCCGACGGCGAGCATCCCGCCGGGATGGCCCGGGGTGACCTCGAGCTTGGTCACCATGTTGTTCTTGTTGTCGACCCAGTTGGTGACGAGCGCGGGTGCTGCCCGGTCGTAGGTGGGAGAAAGCGTGACGTCGGCCTGCACCGTGAAGGCGTCCGACACCGGGGTGGCCATGACGGAGTAGCCGATCCGTAGCCGGCCCGCCTCGGCCACTGCCTGCCCGTCCTGCACCGACCAGGAATGGTTGACCTGGGTCCATACGGCGCCGGAATCAGCGATGGCAGCCTCGCCGTCCGAGAACGAATCCCAAGCCACCAGTTCGGCTGCGGATGCCGTCGTCGCCGACACCGCCGCGATGACCAAGCCCAACACGACCACGATGCGCCCCTTCATGCATTCCCCTCCGTCGTCGACCTACGGCCTTTGCTGTCGGTCGAGGAGGTTACCCGAATCCCGGGAGTGGAAACCCCGAGGATGTCCCGAGGAGCCCCGAAGCTCCGGTCCACGCTGCTCGCGAACCCAGGTCGGGCCGTCGGACGCCGGGCCGGCCGGCGTGCCGTCGGATGCGGAGGAGGGGTTCCGGATGCGCAAGAACGTCGTGCTGCTCGCGGTGATCGCGAGCCTCGGTATCGCCGTGGTGGCCATGGACGCAGGGGCCGACACCCCTCGCGGGGGAGCCACGTTGTCCCAGCGTGTGGCCGACCTGGAGGACCGTGCCGACCGTCAGGCCCACGCCATCGCCGAGCTCCGAACGGAGAACGCGCGGCAGCAGACGCAGATCGCCGCCCTGACGAAATTCAAGCAGGAGACCCTCCGCTGGAAGGCCGGGATCACGAAGAAGACCTCGAAGCTCCGTTCGACCGGGAAGTACGTGGGACCGGTGGACAACGGTCAACTGCAGGTGGGCCAGGGTGCGTCGGCGTGCGCGAACCAGCTCGCCCGATGGAACGCGACCGCGAGATCCTTGGGCTGCGAAGCCGCGTAGCACCACGGAAGGGCGGCCGGCGCAGGGCCGGCCGCCTCATCCGCAACGCACGCAGCCGATCAGCTGTCGAGCGCGTCGATCCTTCCGAACAAGCCGTGCTCCTCGTCGTCAGGGCCGGCCGTGAAGTAGAGCGACGTGCTGGGTCCCGCGGCGGCATCGTTGCCGAACGCGATCGCCCACAGCCCGTCGATCTCGATGATGTTGCTGTTCTTGCCGCGCACCACGCCGCGGTGCAAGAACCCACCGCCGGACTGCGGCTCGTAGGCGTGGATCCGCCCGTCACCGAAGTTGCCGACCAGCAGGTCGCCACTGAACTTGCCGAACCCTTCGGGTGCCCAAGCCAGTCCCCACGGCGCGTTCAACGAGTGACGGCTCGCCACGCGTCCCAGGAACACGCCTTGCGTGCTGTACATGTCGACGAACCCGAGGCCCGGTCCTGCCACCTCATCGCCGGCGTCGGCGTCCTGCTTCGCGTAGGTGACGAAGATGTACCCGCCGAGCGCCTGGATGCCGAACGGACCGTAGCCGTCGGGCAGGTTGGGATCGACGAAGGAACCCTTCAGCACGACGTGCAACTGTGCGTCGAACACATCGACCCGGCCGTTGTGGAAGTCGGTGGCGTAGAGCAGGTTGCCCTGCGGGCTCGACGAGATCGCGAGGCCCTTGTAGTTCGCGTCCCGGTAGGAGCGGTTCGCCACCACGAACGAACGAGTGGAGGGTGCAGGCGGCGTGACCCCGGGGTTCCAGCCGCGGATCTTCCCCTCTTCGGTCGAGAACAGGAACAGCGAGGGGCCCGACGCTCCGTCATGGCTCACGACGAAGTCGGAACTGCCGTTGAACACCGTGCCGGTCGGAGCGCCGTTCACCTTGACGACGAGCGGGAGGGTCGCGCCGGTGCCGTCGTACAACGTGGAGACGTTGGTCCCGTTGTCGGCCACCCACCACGGTGTGGTCGGACCGGCGGCCAGGCCCCAGGCGTTGACCAGGTTCGGGTCGACGCTGGCGGCTGCACCGGGGACGTCGGAAACGAGCTTGCGGACCCGGTAGGCGTTGGCCAGCGAGTCATCCGTTCGCCGGGCTTGGGCCCCGGCCGCGGACATCGTCACCACCAGGGCGACGACCGAGCACAAGGACAGGACACGTTTCACCATCGATCTCCTCCTCCGTGTGACGAGGGCTGGACGGAGTCGTGACCGCTTCCGGACCCCGGACCGGAGGGTCATGCGACCGAGGTACTACGGACGGGATGCCGAGAGGGTTCGGGGAGATGCTTCCGAAGTCCCGACCCTCGAGCGATCGTTCACGCTCACCGAGCACTACGCCCCGCCAGTCACGGGCGCGGCCGGCGAGCGTCAGACGGCCTGGAGCGACGGAGGCTCTTCGGGCGCGGCGAGCTCGGTCACGTCGCCCGGCAGCGTCACCACGAACCGGGCCCCGCCGGTTTCGCCGTCCTCGATGTGCGCCGTGCCGCCATGGAGTTCGGCGAACCGCTGCACCAGGGACAGACCGATGCCCATCCCCCGCCCGCTCGCGCCGTCCCCCTGACGGAAGGCCTCGAAGAGCACGCCCTTCATCTCGTCCGGGACGCCCGGACCTTCGTCCTCAACGATGAGCAGGATCCCGCTGGGACGCCCCACGACGCGGACGTGCACCGGCGTCCCGGGCGGCGTGTGCCGCGACGCGTTCACCAGCAGGTTGTCGATCACGCGTTCCACCTTGCCGGGGTCGACGTCGACCAAGACTCGGTCGGCCTCGATGCGCATGGGGTGCCCGTCGAGCACGGTCGACTCGCGCACCACCCGGCGTGCGAGTTCGCCGACGTCGGTGGGCTTGCGCTGCGGATGCAGCTTGCCGCGATCGATCCGGTCGAGGTCCAGGAGGTCGTCGATCAGGCGGTTCATCTTGCGACCGCTCTGCTCGATCACCTGGTACAGGCTCTCCTTCTCCTCCTCGGTGAGGTGCAGGTCGTCGTCGCGACGGATCGTCTGCATCGCGCCGATGATGCCGGCGAGCGGACCCTTCAGGTCGTGCGAGACCGCGTGCAACAACGTGTCCTTCACGTCGTTCATCTCTCGCAGGTCGCTCGAACGCTCGGACTCGACCTCCACGCGTTCCCACTGCGCGTCGATGATCGAGCGCAGGGTGTCGAGCAGCATCGCGAACGCCAGGAACACCGCGAACCGCACGATGGCGTTCCAGTACGGAACCGGGTCGGTCTGGCCGGTGGCCGGGGCCGCCAGCACGTCGGCGAGGATGCCGGCGATCGTGGCCACCACGACCGTCGCCGAGCCCCACCGGCGCCCGAGGTTCCACGTCACCAGCCCGATCGGCATGAGGTAGAGCAACGAAAGGGAGAGCGATGGCCCGGTGAGGTAGTCCAAGATCGTGACCACCGCGATGAAGGCCAGGCCAAGCACGACGACGAGCAGCTTCGACCGTCCGTCGAAGAATCCCCTCGTATTGCGGAGGACGCGCGGTTCCAGACCCTGTTCGGACACGTTCGTTTGGCTCACCGAACTAGCGTCGGCCTCGGGGGTTCCTACCTTGAGTCGGGTAGCGAAGCCTCGTCCAGGAGCTGGCGGAGCTCTCGGAATGCCCTGCCGCGGTGGCTGATGCGGTCCTTCTGCTCGTCGGTGAGCTGGGCCATCGTCTCGTCCCAGCCTTCGGGTACGAAGATCGGGTCGTAGCCGAACCCCCGCTCCCCGTGACGCTTGTTGACCAGCGTTCCCTCGCAGGTGCCGTCGGTGTGGAGCTCCCGTCCATCGGGCCAGGCGATCGCGGCGATGCACCGGTATCGGGCTGTGCGACCGCCCGAGGGGATCCCCCGCATCGCCTGCATCATGGCCTCGAGGTTCTGCTCATCGGTGGCGTCCTCCCCTGCGTACCGCGCGGAGCGCGGACCGGGCTTGCCACCCAGTGCATCCACCTCGATCCCCGAATCGTCGGCGATCGCCGGCACCCCGAGCGCCTCGGAGATCGCGCGCGCCTTCAACATGGCGTTCTCGAGATAGGTGTCGCCCGTCTCCTCCACCTCGGGGAACGCGGAGGGGTCGTGGTTCTCCACCGTGATCCAGGTGACGGGCCAGTCCGCACAGATCCGGCCGAGCTCGCGCAGCTTGTGCGTGTTGCGCGAAGCGATGGCCACGCGGTCGGGGAAGGCCACGACGCCCTAGCCCTCGAGCGCTTGCTGCTGGATCTTCGTGAGGTCGGTGATGCCGGCGGCGGCCAGGTCCAGCAGCCCGTCGAGCTGGGCACGGGAGAACGGCGTGCCTTCGGCCGTGCCCTGCACCTCGACGAACTCGCCGGAGCCCGTCATGACCACGTTGAAGTCGACGTCGGCGCCCGCATCCTCGTCGTAGCACAGGTCGAGTCGTGCTTCGCCATCGACGATCCCCACGCTCACGGCGGCGACGCTGTCGGTGAGCAGATCGTCGGCGATCTGACCGGCGGCGGCCAGGTCACGCAGCGCCATGGCCAGCGCGATGTAGCCGCCGGTGATCGAGGCGGTGCGGGTGCCGGCGTCGGCCTGCAACACGTCACAGTCGATCGTGATCGTCCGCTCCCCCAGCCGCGACAGATCGGTGACGCTGCGCAGCGACCGTCCGATCAGCCGCTGGATCTCCTGCGTGCGTCCACCGGGACGTCCGCGGTTGACCTCGCGATTCGTCCGCTCGTTGGTGGAGGCAGGCAGCATCGAGTACTCACCTGTCACCCAGCCCTTCCCGGTGCCTTTGAGCCACCGGGGCGCATCCTCGGACACCGACGCCGCCACGAGCACCCGCGTCTTGCCCATGGAGAACAGGACCGAGCCCGCCGCCCACTCCTGGAACCCCAGCTCCCAACTCACGGGGCGGAGCTGGTCGGGCGAACGCCCATCGGGCCTGGTCACGACCCGATCTCCAACGCGGAGCCCTCGTAGGCGATCTCGACGGGACCGTCGAACACGCTCTGGGCCTCAGCACGGGAGACCTCCGGGTCCAGCGTGGGCAGGATGTGGGTCAGCACCAGACGCTTCGCGCCGGCACGCACGGCGTGCTCGGCTGCCTGCGCGGCGCTCAGGTGGAAGAACATCTTCTCGGAGGCCTCCTGGTAGGTGGCTTCCGCCATGAACACGTCGGCGTCGCGCGCGAGATCGATGACCTCATCGGACGGCCCGGTGTCACCGGTGTAGGCGAGCACCGCGCCGCCCGCTTCGATCCGGTAGCCCACCGCATTCACGCCGATATGGGTCATCTCGAACACCGAGATCGAGAACGGCCCCACCTCGAACGCGTCTCCACGGCCAACGGTCCTGAACGAGTACGCCTCGCGCAGCACGTCCTTGCCGTCCTCGGACACCAACAGGCTCACGGAATCGACGAACCCTTCCGGCGAATAGAACGGCAGCCCCGGCGTCCCCATATGTCCGTAGTGGCGCGCATAGAACGCGGGGATCACATCGATGAAGTGGTCGGTGTGCCCGTGGCTCACCACGATGGCCGCCACGTCGTCGATGCCGATGTGTTCCTGTAACCGCGCGAACGTCCCCGTCCCCGCATCGAGCCAGATGTTCGTGCCCTCGTGGGACACGAGGAATCCGCATGTCGCACCGCCGGCGGGAGGCCAGGTCCCCGCGGTGCCCAAGACCGTCAGTTCCATGAACCCCCTCCCACGGGCTGGGCCTGCGCGGCGCCCACATCGGTCAATTCAGGTCCGAGGAAGACCCCCGCGACCTGTTCGAAAGCGCTCGGGTCGCCCGTGGCGAGGAACTCGTGGCGTGGCGCCGAGGTCTCGCCCCGCTGCAGGTCGCCGTCAAGCAACGAGGCGTACACGTCCTTGGCGGTCTCTTCGGCCGAGGAGACCAACACCACACCGGGGCCCAGCTCGCGCTGGAGCAGCCCGGCCAGCAGAGGGTAATGCGTGCAGCCCAGGATCAGGGTGTCGATGTCGGCAGCCATCAGCGGAGAAAGATACCCGCGCGCGGCCTCTCGTAGCTCCGGGCTGGTCGTGTCCCCTCGCTCCACGTACTCCACGAACACCGGGCATGCGTTGGAGTGCAGGGTGACGCGAGGGTCCGTGGCGGCCATCGCACGATCGTAGAGCCCGCTGCGGACCCTGTCTCTTATACACATCTGACGCTGCCG
>JBKPMF010000307.1:0-14831 GCA_046732015.1 Actinomycetota bacterium | reverse complement strand
TGTTCGTCTCGTGGGCTCGGAGATGTGTATAAGAGACAGGGATCGCACCACGCGGCGGACGGTGCAGGCTCTCAGCTCACAGCGAGCCTCCATCAACGAATGGCTCGGCACCTGGGCGGTACTGCAGACCTGTCCGCTCGGCGGCCCCCACGTCGTCGCCGACAACTTCGGCATCACCGTTCGTCTGCCGGGCGTGCCGGTGCATCGGCACATGGGCAACGACATCACCGCCGCAACGGGCACCCCGATCGTGGCGCCGTTCCCCGGGTATGCGTCGGCCTCCAAGGGTGAGCTGGGAGGACTCGAGGTCCGCGTGCAGGGCGAGCTCGGGTACGTGTACAACGGGCATCTCTCGTCCTACGGCCAGCTGGGGTACGTCCAGACCGGCGACGTGATCGGCTACGTCGGTTCCACCGGTGATGCCACGGTGCCGCACGACCATTTCGAGTGGCATCCGAACAACGGCCCCGCCGTCGACCCCAACCCGTACCTGTCGGTCTCCTGCGACGGGTCCTCCGAGGGCTAGCGGCCGTTCGCGGAGAAGTGCTGGTAGTCCTTCTCGCCCGACCAGTCGCCGCCCCAGCTCCATCCCACCGCGTGGAAGGCCCACCACACCGCATCGTGGCGATGGATCATCCCCCGCCGATGCTGTGAACGGTCCAGGAACGGGCGGCCGTTCGCGGGCGAGAACCCGCCGGCGTACACGTAGGGGTTCTCCACCGTGTTGAGGTCGAGCGCGCGTCCGTACGCGTGCTGGGACCAGGTGCAGCAGATGCCGGCGCGGTACCGACAGTTGAACGCCGAGGTGTTGTCCGCGGCCATCGACCGGTGATCGTCGGCGCCGAAATGGTCCACCAACCGCATCTGCCGGATCGGGTACCGAACCTCGTACAAGCGCTTGAACACCCGCACCATCTCGTCGGTGTACCGGCGGTTGACGACCAGGCTGCCTCGGTGCCACCGTCGATCGAAGCCCCAGATCTTCATGCGTATCAGCCGCAGGTCGCGCATCGGCACGGGGCACCCCGGGCGCCAGGAGCGGCCGACCATCAGATGACGGGTGGAGGCGTCGAGCGGACTCACGCGCGCGCTGAACTCCGGCCGCGCCTGCGCGGGAGCCGCGAGAGCGAGCGGGCCGGTGACGATCAACGCCAGCGCGATGAGGCGACGACGCACCGTCCCTCCTCCTAGCCGCGGATCTTGCCCAGCAGGCGCAGGATCTCCAGGTACAGCCAGATCAACGTCGCCAGCAGGCCGAACGCGCAGTACCACGACATGTACGTGGGCGCGCCCGCTCGAGCGCCCTGCTCGATGAAATGGAAATCCACGAACAGGTTGAGGGCGGCCACGATGCAGATGGCGACGCTAACGGCGATGCCCAACGGCGTCGGATCGTTGATGAACCCGATGTCGACACCGAACAGCCCCAGCACGATCGCCGCCACGTACATCAGCAGGATGCCCAGGGTCGCCACCATCACCACCGCGACGAACTTCTTCGTGACCTTCACGATGCGCGAGCCGTAGAGGAACAGGCACCCGGCGAAGACCGAGAACGTGGCGAACACGGCCTGCAGCACGATCCCGTCGAACTGCTGCTCGTAGCCGAACGAGATCACCCCGGCCCAGAACCCCATCACGATCGCGTACACGGGCCCGGTGAACGGCGAGATCTGCGGCTTGTACGCGGTGAGCAGGCTGAGCCCGATCAGCCCCAGCAGCCCGATGAGCATGATCGCGTTGAGCGCTCCGCTGATCTGGTCGGCCTGCTGCCAACCGAACACCGCGGAGATCACCGTGAGGACGAACAGGAACGACGCGCGGGCGATGGTGCCGTTGATCGTCATGACGCCGGTGCGTTCCACGGTGTCGGGACGGCCGGGGATGGCGACGGGCTGATACTGCTCGACGTTGGCGAACGTCTTGTCGTTGAGCATCTCTTTGGACATCGGAACTCCTGGTTCGATGGGATTTCCGGGCGATGGTATCTCGCCCCGTTGTGCGATCGTGGAGACGACCGGGATCGAACCGGCGACCTCCGGCTTGCAAAGCCGGCGCTCTCCCAACTGAGCTACGTCCCCGAGGCGACTCCAGTGTACGCCGCGACCTTCCTCGTCCCGAGGGAACCTCCGAGCCTCTGGCGGTGTAGACGCCGCATGAGAACCCTTCGAGGAGGAACCGCCATGCGAACCACACGCTGGGTCGGCACGATCCTGTCCACGATGGTGCTGGTGTGGATCGTGCTCGCGCCGTCGGCATCAGCCAAGGGCGAACGCGGGACCGTCACGATCACCGTTCCGGGCTCTGCGGACGTGACGATGCGCAAGATGGACGCGGCGGACTTCCTGTATTCGACCGGCCTCTGGGAGAACAAGTGGGAACAACCCAACGTGGACGGTGACATGCAGACCGCCGCAGCGCTCGGCGTGGGGTACGCCACGGTCGTGCGGCTCGGTCCTGAGTGTCCGGGCGACCGCGTGCACCAGACGACCTACCCGTACGTTGAGGGCGGCCCGCAGGTGTTCACCCCGGAGGGGGAAGACTTCTGCGGCGCCGAGGTGCCCTCGGGCTACTACCCCGCGCGAGCCGACACGTTCGACATGCTCGTGGCTGCGGGACTGCCGGCAGTGGCCCCCGAGGAGACCGCGACGACCTCGACCCCGTCACCGGCAGCGGCCTCGGCCACTGGCTCCGACGGATCGTCTGCCGGCTGGTGGATCGCCCTCGTCGCGGTCGCGATCGCCCTGGGTGGATACCTCGTGATTCGAGCCCGCAGGCCTCGGGCGGCCGCGGAGCCCCACCCCACCGCCTGACGGCCGGGGCTAGCGCATCGTCCAGGTCGGCTCTTTGCCTTCATCGAGGAACTGCACGAACGGCGTCCCGTCCGAGGCCAGGCCGACGACCGCCCGCAGATCGCCGTCGCGGTCGAGCAGCCGCATCACCGGGGAGCCTTCGGCGGCGAGGCCCAACCGCACGCGAACCTTCCCCGCGTTGTCGTAGAGCCCGATCGTGGGCGAGCCTTGTTCGGCGAGGCTGTACACCTGGGAGAGTTCGCCGTCTTTGACCTGCATCCCCATGGTGGGGCTCGCCTCGGGGGCCAGGCCGAACTTGGCGCGGATCTTCCCGTTCTTGTCGCCGAAGGCAAGGCTGGCCGAACCGTCGCTGGAAAGACCCACCGTGGCCCGAACCTTGCCGTTGTCGTCCCCGATCGCGAGGCCGGCCGAACCGTCGTTGCCCAACCCGAACCGCATGCGCACCTGCCCATCGGGCGAGAGCAGCGAGAAGAACGGGTCCTCGTCGTTGGTGAGGCCGATGCGGAGTCGCACCGCCCCGCGTTCGTCGACGACCTCGAATTCTCCGGCCTGGACGACGCGCTTCTTCATGGGCTGCTCCTACGAAGGGGAAGGGTGAGCGTGCGCGTATCGTCGCCCTTCGCGGCGCGTTGTTCAAACAGCGAGCGTGATCAAGGCCGAAGCGTTTCGACGCGAAGGGTGCAGGCCTCCAGCCGGTCGGGCCGAGGCGTGACCCCGATGCCCGGCCCGTTTGGCACCGCCATGGTGCCGTCCGGCGCCATCTCGAACGGCTCGGTGAGATCGTCGAGGAAGTAGCGCGACGAGGCGCTGGTGTCGCCGGGCAGCGTGAAGCCCGGCATCGCTGCCAGCGCCAGGTTCTGCGCGCGACCGATCCCCGTCTCGAGCATGCCGCCGCACCACACCGGGACCGAAGCCGAGCGCGCGATGTCATGCACCCGGCGGGCTTCCGGGACGCCGCCCACCCGGCCCTGCTTGATGTTGACGATCCTGCACGACCCCAGGGACAGCGCGGCCTCCGCGCGCGCCGCCGACCGGATCGATTCGTCCAGGCACAGGTCGGTCCGGATCCTGCGCTGCAGCTCGGCGTGCTGCAGGAGGTCGTCGTGATGCAACGGTTGTTCGACCATCAGCAGATCGCTGGCATCCAACCGACGGAACAGGTCGGTGTCCTCCAGCGTATAGGCGGCGTTGGCATCGACCGAGAGTGCGATCTCGGGATTCGCCGCGCGCACGGCTTCGACCCGCTCCACGTCGGTGCCGGGCTCGATCTTCAGCTTGATCCGCCGGTAGCCGTCGACGAGGTAGCCTGCGACCTGCTCGAGCAGCTCCCCGGTGGTCGGAGCGATCCCCACCGAAACGCCGCACTCGACGCGGTCGCGTTCGGCCCCAAGCCACGAGGCCAACGATGTCTCACTCGCGCGGAGTTCCGCATCGAGGACGGCGTCGATCAGGGTGGCCTTGGCCATGGGGTTGCCGCGCACGAACGCGAACACGCGGTCGAGGGCGCCGGGCGAGAGGTCGCCGGCGGCGAACAGCGCAGGAACGAGGAACTCCCGCATCACGAGCCGCGCGCCGTCGTTGAACTCCTCGCTGAAGCCCGGCTCGATGTCGGCGACGCACTCCCCCCAGCCCTCGGCGTCGTCGGTCTCGACGCGCGCCAGGACGCACACCTTCTCCGTGGAGGTGCCGAAGCTGGTTCGGAACGGGCGCACCAGCGGCAGGCTGATCATGCGGAGTTCGACCGCGCGGACCCGGGTCACGCCACGTCCCCGGGCCAATCGATCGAGGTCCCGGGCAGCGCGAGGGCATAGGTGGGATATCCGCCTTGCAGATCGGCGTCGAACGCCACCACCCGCAACCCGAGGGCGAAGCACTGCGCCATGATCTCCCCGGTGGCATCGCGCCACGCTTCGGCGAGCGAGCTGTCCGTCGAGCGGATCGCGGCGTAGTCGCGCGGCACGCCGATCCGCACGCCACCGGGCGCCTGCATCGACGGTTCGGGGCCCCGCTCCGGCCGAGGCAGGTCCGCCGGGCCGGCGGCGCGCAACGCCTGGATCGATTCGCCGTCGGGGAACGGCCATGGTCCCGGCTCTCGGTCCAGATCCCACCGCACCACCAGCCGGTCGCTGCGGTCGCCCAGGTTGAGCGTATCCCCCATCTCGCCATAGAAGTTGCGGTGGAACCGGTCGCAATGCGCCCCCAGCTTCGACAGGTTGAAGTGCGCGTTGCGGGCCACCAACGGGTCGAAGGTCCAGCGCACCACCTGGATGCCTTGATCGAGCGACATGGCCCGCTGCGCCAGCTTCAGCGCGAAGCCGACACCCCCGTGTCGGCGCCCGGGCAACGCGGCCAGCATGTGCGAATGCACGTGGAGCCCGTCCTCGGGGTCGACCCCGGCCCATCCCAAGACGTAGCCGACCAGTTCCTCGCCGTCGAACGCGCCCCACGGGAGGTTGCCGCTCTCAGCGATCGCCCGCACCATCTCGCGCGGCATGAGGTCGTGGTCGCCCCAGGTCTGACGCATCACCTCGATCAGCCGGTCGGCGTCGTCGAGCGAGGTGAGCGCCTGGAGCGTCACCCCGGCCGAGGCCGCCGCCTGGTTCGCCCGTTCCCACGCCTCGCCCGCCATGGCGCGGAAGTCTAGCTCCGCCCCCGGAGCCGCAGAAGGCCGAAAAAGGAACGACCCGCGAGCGAACCCGCGGGTCGTTCGAGAACGGTGAGAACGGTGGTCGGTGGAACTAGCCGCCAGCGGGCGGCGGGAGCTCCTGCCACTCGACGTCGTCCAGGTCATCGCCCTTGCGGCGACGGAAGAACTGCACGACGCCGGCGACGATCGCACCGATCACCGCGATCTTGAGCAGCTTCTTGAAGAAACCGCCCTTCTTCTCCGTGGTCTCAGCCGTATCGGTCGCCTCATCGGCCATGGAGTTCGCCCTCCTTCCGAGTGAGGCCGGGGGGTGGAGGTTGCGTCCGGCCTTCACCCTCATCTTCCCAGGTGTTGGCCCAGCCTAGGGCCTGGCTCCGTCAACGTCGAGTTCGACCTCGCCACCTAGCGCCGGCCCACCCACCTGCGGTAGGGTCGTCGACGGATGCCCGCGGGCGATACTCAGGCATCCGATCCAGCCCGCGCAGCCCGATCATCGGTGGTTTCGGGAGGGGAACGATGAAGGCTCGCAGTCGCGCGACCCGTGTCTCCGGCATGGTCTCGATCATGCTGTCGTTCGGCCTGATCGTGGCCGCGGTCGAGGTGGGCAGCGTCCACGCCGCGAGCACCGACCCGGCCGTGGTGGGCCAGTGGACCGCTCCCACCACGATGCCGTTCGTCGGGATCCACAGCATGGTGATGCGCAACGGGAGCGTCCTGTTGTTCGACCGCTCGCTCGGCAACCGCGGATCGCCCGGTGTCCTGTTCAACCCAACGACCGGGGCCATGGTCGACGTTCGGATCCCCTACCCTCGCGACGTGTTCTGCGCGGGACACAACATCCTGCCCGACGGCAGCGTGCTCGTCACAGGAGGCCATCCCCCGGTGTCTGGGCACCCGGGGATCGGCGTGAACCTCACCGATGTCTTCAACCCGATCGCCAAGACCTGGACGCCGGGACCGACCATGGATCAGGCGCGCTGGTACCCCTCGAACGTGTCCCTCGGCGACGGCACCACGCTGATCTTCTCCGGCAACGAGGTGCCGGGCGACCCGGTCCTGACGGTGGACCGGTACGACCCCGCGACGGGGCAGCTCACCACCCTGCCGGCTACGGCGAATCGCAAGCTCACGCTGTATCCCAAGCTGCACCTGATGGCGAACGGCAAGGTGTTCCTGGCCGGTGCCTCACGGGTCGGCGCCTGGTTCGACCCCGACACCGCCACCTGGTCGGCGGCGCCCAGGATGATCCAGGGGCGCAAGTCGTTCGCGTCGGTGGTCTTGCCGGATCAGCGCGTGATGGCCATCGGCGGCACGGGCCCGAAGAGCTCCGCCGAGATCGTGGACCTGTCGGCGGCCAACCCGGCGTGGAAGCTCACGGCGCCGATGCACTTCGGGCGCACCCACCCCAACGCGGTGCTGCTGCCCGACGGCAAGGTCTTCGTGGTCGGCGGCGGCACCTCGGGTGAGTTCAACGGCCCGGTGCTGACCCCCGAGCTCTACGACCCGGCCGCCAACACCTGGACCGACATGGCACCGCAGCAGGCACAGCGCATGTACCACGGCACCGCGGTGTTGCTTCCCGACGGTCGGGTGCTCTCGGCCGGCTCGAACTTCGGCCCGCTGCAGAAGACCTATGAGATCTACTCGCCCCCGTATCTGTTCGCCGGCACGCGGCCGGTGATCGCGGCCGGTCCGACGAACGTGGGATACGGCCAGACGTTCCAGCTGACGAGCGGCAACAGCGAAGGCATCGCGAAGGTCGTCCTGATGCATCCCGGGTCGTCGACCCACTCGCTCAACCTTGAGCAGCG
The DNA here is from genome assembly GCA_046732015.1 of Actinomycetota bacterium. Taxonomy (GTDB): domain Bacteria; phylum Actinomycetota; class UBA4738; order UBA4738; family HRBIN12; genus JAOUEA01. The sequence continues at coordinate 7,560 of JBKPMF010000307.1, read as the reverse complement.
GGCGTTGAACCTGTCGTTCACGAAGTCGGGAAGCACGATCACCGCGACGCTGCCGGCCAACGGCGATCAAGCGGTGCCCGGCTGGTACATGGTGTTCCTGGTGAGCTACTCCGGCGTTCCATCCGTAGCGAGTTGGGTCCGACTCAGCTAGGACGCAGGACGATCCCGATGCGGGTGACCCGTCGTTAGACGGTGGACGCCCGGATGAACCGCGAGGAACGATGACCGACACATCGGTGATGCTCGAGCAGGTGCGGCAGCACTGGGAGTACATCGCCAAGGACATCGACCGCTCGCACGAGATGTACCACGAGGGCGCGGTGCTCGAGTTCCCGCAGTCGGGCGAACGGTTCGAGGGACTCGCCACGTTCAAGGAGTGGCGCGCTCAGTACCCGGCGACGCTGCAGTTCCGGATCCGCCGGATGACGGCACGCCAAGACCTCGTGGTGGTGGAATGTTCGATCAGCTACGACGACGGGCCCTGGCAGTTCGGCGTGCAGCTGCTCGACTTCCGGGACGACAAGGTGATCCGCGAGCGCATCTACGTCATGGAGGGCTGGGACGCGCCCGAGTGGCGAGCTCCCTGGCGCGCGGCCACCCCCGCAGATCCCCCGGCGTGATCACCGCTCGGAACGACAGAACCCGCCGGTGCACGGCGGGTTCTCGTGGGCCTGGATGGACTTGAACCATCGACCTCTTCCTTATCAGGGAAGCGCTCTAACCGGGCTGAGCTACAGGCCCCAACACCGTGCTCCGCCTGAAGGGCCATACCAAGATCGTCAGGCAGACCGCGGTATCGGGCATGGTACTACGACGCCGCGGGCTCACGGTCGGCCCGGATGATCCACCGCGACGTAGGCGACGGCCCGCCACAACAACGCCATGCTCCCTGGTTCGGCACTCCGTTTGCATTGCGCCGCTTTGGGTAAGCCACCCATGTTCGTACGAAACCGGAACCGACGATGGGAGGAGCCGATGCGCCGCGAAGTGTTCCTCCCCGCGACATCGGCTGCCCCCGGCGCTGCGAGAGCGGCGCTGGACGACGTGATCCCGCCGCCGGAGTTGGCCATCAGGAACGAGGACGCACGGCTGGTGATCAGCGAACTCGTGACCAACGCCGTGAAATACGGCGAGAGCGACGGGTCGAACGCCATCCGCATGCTGATCGAAGCCGACGACGCCATGGTGCGGGTCGAGGTGGCGCAGACGCTCCCAGCCGCAGACCTGCACCCCGTTGCGCCACGCCTCGAGGGCGACGACATCGGTGGCTGGGGCCTCCACATCGCCGAGTCGCTGGCGGATGCGTGGGGCTATGACGTCGGCCCGCCAGGACGCGTCTGGTTCGAGTTCAGGCCTTAGCCGCATGCCGGCGTTCGTTCGGCATCGGGTAGCATCGAGCCATGGAACGGTCGGCGCCCGAAGAGACCTCGCACATCCCGCTCATCGCCGGTTCGGCAGAAGCTTCATCGGTTGAAACGGCGGCGGCGATCGGCCAGGCGGTTGAGAAGAACGACGACCCCGAAGTGGCCGCGCTCCTCGACGATGCCGCGCTCGCCGCGCAGCAGACCGTCAGCCGGGTCGGGTGGCTCAGGCGCACGTTGAACCGCCTGTTCTCCCGTCCCGCGTAGCGGGTCCTCCACCGACGCACGAGCCTGCGGCATCCTGGCTGGAGCCTGGATTGGCGGCGCCCCGCCGAGGGTACGGATCGACTCTGACGGAAGGAGGCTCCGTGGCCGACCAGCAGGGTCAGCGCTCCGATGCATCACTGACGAAACGAGAACTCGACGTGCTCTCGCTCATGGCGGAGGGCCTCACCAATCGCCAGATCGCCGCCGCCCTCGGGATCGCGTTGGGCACGGTCAAGACCCAGACGTCCTCGATCCTCACGAAGCTCGGAGCCCGCAACAGGACCGAGGCTGCGTTGATGTCGCTGGAGATCATCGGCGCATCGGACGCGGAGGCCGACGACGGTGGATGACCGGCCGGTCAGCGCTGGGTCTTCTCGGCGAGCGTGACCTCGATGCCGCCGATGATGTCGCTGATCAGGTTGTAGAGGAACGCCACGAAGACGTTCACCAGCGACCACACGATCGTGAAGAGCACCCCGGCGATGAACAGCCACGTGAAGACCTCTTGGCCGTCGATCACCACCGGCGTCGGCCCTGACGTGCTTTCGCCCGAGCCGAAGACGTAGCCCAAGATCTTCGCGAGGGAGTCGATGGCGCCCGCCGCCGAGAGCACGATGTAGATGATCAACAAGGCCAGGTACACGATCAGCATCACGCAGAAGTAGAAGATCAGCGAGAACTTCAGGACCGACAGCGGCCCGACCTTGCGTACCACGACGCGTGTGCGCCGGGAGGCGCGTCGCGAACCGGGCGTCGGACCATCGAATGGGACGGGAGCCCGCTGGGGCCGCTCCAGCTTGGGCATGCGCGGCATCCACCGTGGTGTCTCCTTGCCGTTGCTCTCCGGCAGATGTGCAGGCGCGTTAGCTGGCGCCGCCGGTGCTGGTGTCGGGGCGGGGGCCTGTGCATCGCCACCCGCGGGGGCGGGCGCGTTCTGCGGAGGGTCTGCGGGGGTCGGTTGCTCGATCGTGGGTTCCATCTCCTTGGGAGGATTTCTAAGGGTACGCCCTCGTGAGGGCAAGCACCCGCCTCGACGCTCAGGTTCTGAACGGGCCCGATCCGGAGAGCAGGGCCCGTGTGTGGAGCGTGGCCAACCCGGCCATCACCGCCGGCGCCAGCAGCCACGACGATACCGGGACGTCCTCGATCATCAACAACGCGCCCGCGCCCAGGACCGCGCCCATCAGCGCCAGCACCAGCGTGAACACCCTCATGGAAACCCGGGAGCGCAGCACCCACACGTCGAGCGCCGTCACCCCGAGGGCGGCCACCATGACGCAGATGCCCAGGACCGGAGCCATGTTGCAAGGATAGGGTGCCTAGACTCCCGGCGACATGGAACCCGACCGGAACGACGAAGGACACGGGGCGCTCCGCGTAGGCATCGTGTGCGGGACGATGGCCCTCGCCACGGTGGTCCTGGCCGCGGTCGACCCCTCCCGCGCCGTGATGGTGACCTGGCTCGTGGCGTGCGGGTTCGTGCTGGTCTTCGGTGTGCTCGTCACGGTGCGGGTCCTCACGATGACCGGGCGCACGAGGTGGAGGCCGATCACCGGAGTGGTCCTCGTCGCGTGTTCGATCCTGCTCGTCGCGGGCGCTGCCATGGCACAGCTGCTGTAGCGCCTGCCGCGCGCTGACGGCACGACCACGCAGTCCCGGGTGACTACGGGGCCATCCCCCGGGCGCTCAAGCTTCTCCCCCTTTCGAGCCGATACCGACGTAGGTAGGCGGAGCGGGCATGAAAGGGAAACGATGAAGCTGAGGCATGGTCGTCGCGTCGCGGCGCTGTTGGTGATGGGGTGCATGGCGGTGGGGTCCCTGGTCGTGGCCGCCAACGCGGAATCGACGCTGGACGCTGCCCTCAGCTCGAGGCAGGACCTTCATGGTCGCATCAAGGAACTGCACGACATCCGCAACCAGAAGCGGGTCACGATCCACAAGCGGATCCGGTTCTATCGGGCGCGCATCGAGGCCGCGACGAAGGCCAAGGTGGGCGAGGACCGCGGCTACGAGCACTGGAAGAGGAAGCAGGTCAAGGCCATCGAGCGGCTTCGCGCCGAGGAGAAGGCCCTGGTGGCGTCCATCCGCGGGCGGGTGAGCGCCCTGCGGGAGCAGCGTGCGCAGCTCGCCGACTGGATCGAAGCGCTGCCGCTGCAACGATGCCCGGTGGACGGACCCGTCGAGGTCTCGGACAACTTCGGTGACGTCCGCGACATGCCGGGCACGCCGTACCACATCCATCAGGGCAACGACATGATGGCGGCCACCGGCACGCCGATCGTGGCGCCGTTCGACGGCACCGCGGTGGCCAACCCAGGAGAGCTGGGCGGCCAGGCGGTCGACGTGTACGGGGTGGCGGGACACGTGTACAACGCCCACCTGTCGGCTTACGGCAAGTTGGGCCCGGTGCACACCGGCGACATCATCGGCTACGTGGGTTCCACGGGGAACGCCACCGCGCCGCACGATCACTTCGAATGGCACCCGAACGACGGCGCGGCGGTCGATCCGTACGACCTGCTGATGACCGTCTGCTGAGCCACACGATCCGAGGGGGAACCTGCGAGGGGCGCCAGCGGCGCCCCTCGTTCGGTGTCCGGGCCCTCAGTCTTCCTCGTCCTCGTCCATCTGCGTGATGACGGGGGCGAGCGCCACCACGGTGGCGTCGTCCTCGACCCGCATCGTGCGCACGCCCTGGCTGGCGCGACCCACCCGCCGGATCTGCGCGGCGGGCACCCGCACCACCTGGCCCGAGGACGAGATCACGAACATGTCGATGTCCTTGGACCCGATGTAGGCGCCGGCGAGCTGGCCGGTCTTGGCCGTGAGCTGGTGGCCGATGACGCCCTTGCCACCACGGCCCTTGGTGGGGTAGTCCGACAGCTTCGAACGCTTGCCGTACCCCTGCTCGGTGACGCTGATCATCTCTTCACCCTCGGAGGCGAGGCCGACCGCCAGCACGCGGTCGTCCTCGGCCAGGCGCATCCCGATCACGCCGCCCGTGGCCCGGCCCATGGAACGGGCCAAGGACTCCTTGAAGCGGATCGCCTGCCCCTTGCGCGAAACCATGAGGACCTCGTCCTCGCCCTCGGTGAGCTTGACGTCGATCAGCTCGTCGTCACCGCGCAGGTTGATGGCGATCAGGCCGGTGCGCGGCGAGTCGTACTCCGGCAGTGCGGTCTTCTTCACGATGCCCTTGCGTGTGGCGAACAGCAGGTAGCGACCGTCCGAGTACTCCTTCAGGTCGATGACCGCGCTGATCTTCTCGTCGCCGTCCAGCAACACGCCGGGCAGGTTGGCGGCGTACATGCCCCGGGCCGTGCGGCCGGACTCCGGGATCGAGTGCGCCTTGACGCGGTAGACACGGCCCTTCGTGGTGAAGAACAGCATCCAATGGTGCGTGGTGGTGGTGAAGACATGCTTGACGACGTCTTCTTCCTTGAGGTTCTGGCCTCGGACGCCCTTGCCGCCGCGGCCCTGCCGCTTGAACGCGTCGACCGGCAGGCGCTTCACGTAGCCGGCACGGCTCACCGAGATGATGACGTCCTCCTCGGCGATCAGGTCTTCGACGTCGAGGTCCCCGTCTTCGGCCTTGGCCGTGGTGCGACGGCCGTCGGCATGCTTCTTGCGGATCTCGGCCAGCTCGTCCTTGATCACGCCGCGCAGCTTCACCGGATCGTCCAGCAGTGAGGTGAGGTAGCCGATGCGCTCCAGCAGCTCCGCGTGCTCCTTGTCGAGTTCCTCGCGCGCGAGCTTCGTGAGCCGGCGCAGCGGCATGTCCAGGATGTGGTTGGCCTGGACCTCGCTGAGCTCGAACGTGCTCATCAGCTTCTTGCGGGCGGCGTCGGCATCCTGGGATGCGCGGATGATCTTGATGACCTCGTCGAGGTGATCGAGCGCGATCAGCAGGCCGAGCACGATGTGGTCGCGCTCTTCGGCCTTGCGCAGATCGAAGCGCGTGCGTCGCGTGACGACGTCGACCTGATGATCGACGTAGTAGCCCACCATCTCGGCGAGGTTCAGCGTGCGCGGGATGCCGTCGACCAGCGCCAGCATGATGACCCCGAAGTTCTCCTGCAGCTGTGTGTGCTTGTAGAGCTGGTTGAGCACCACGTGCGGATTGGCGCCGCGCTTGGTCTCGATCACCAGGCGCATGCCTTCACGGTTGGACTCGTCCTTGAGATCGGCGATGTCCTTGATCTTCTGGGTCTTGACCAGGTCGGCGATCTTCTCGGCGAGGCGCGCCTTGTTCACCTGGTACGGCAGCTCGGTGACGACGATCTTGTTCTTGCCGTTGGAGCTCTCTTCGATCTCGGTGACGGCGCGGACCTTCAGCGAGCCGCGACCGGTCTCGTAGGCGTCGCGGATGCCCTGGCGGCCCATGATCGTGGCGCCGGTGGGGAAGTCGGGAGCCTTGATGAACTTCATCAGGTCGTTCGGCGTGGACTCGGGGTTGTCCAGGTAGTGCACGACGCCATCGATCACCTCACCGAGGTTGTGCGGCGGGATGTTCGTGGCCATGCCGACCGCGATGCCGCCGGCGCCGTTGACCAGCAGGTTGGGGAACCGGCTGGGCAGCACGGTGGGCTGCTGCTCGTACCCGTCGAAGTTGGGCACGAAGTCGACGGTCTCGGAGTCGATGTCGCGCAGGAGCTCCATGGCCATGGGCGCGAGGCGAGCCTCGGTGTACCGGTAGGCGGCTGCGGGGTCGCCGTCGACCGAGCCGAAGTTGCCGTGGCCGTCGACCAGCGGGTAGCGCAGCGACCAGTCCTGGGCCATGCGCACCAATGCGTCGTAGACCGACTGATCGCCGTGCGGGTGGTACTTCTTCAGCACGTCACCGATCACCGCGGCGCACTTGCGATGGGGACGGTCGGGCCGGTAGCCCGCCTCGAGCATCGCCCACAGGATGCGCTTGTGGACGGGCTTCAGGCCGTCGCGCACGTCGGGCAGGGCGCGCCCGACGATGACCGACATGGAGTAGTCCAGGTACGAGCGTTGGATCTCGTCTTCGAGCTGGACCGGTTGGACGTTGCCGACGAACAAACCTTCCTGACTCACAGCGTCTGATCAGCTCCTTGTCTACACGTCCAGGTTCTGGACGTACTTCGCGTTGCGTTCGATGAAGTCCTTGCGAGCGGGGACGTCGTCGCCCATGAGGATGCTGAACAGCCGGTCGGCCGTCGCGGCGTCCTCGAGCGTGACCTGCAGCAGCGTGCGCTGTTCGGGATCCATCGTGGTGTCCCACAGTTGGATCGCGTCCATCTCGCCGAGGCCCTTGAACCGCTGGGGCTCGCCGATGCGCTTGCCGTTGGCGTTCTTGCGGTACTCGTCCCATTCGTGCTCGGTGTAGAAGTAGTGCTCCTGCTTGTTCTCCTTCAGCAGGTAGAGGGGCGGCTGCGCGAGGTAGACGTAGCCCGCCTCGATCAGCTGCCGCATGTATCGGAAGAAGTACGTGAGCAGGAGCGTGCGGATGTGCGCACCGTCGACGTCGGCGTCGGCCATGAGCACGATGCGGTGGTACCGCGCCTTCTCCAGATCGAACTCCTCGTCGATGCCGGTGCCGATCGCGGTGATGAGCGCCTGGATCTCGACGTTCTGCAGGATCTTGTCCAGCCGCGCCTTCTCCACGTTCAGGATCTTGCCGCGGATCGGCAGGATGGCCTGGGTGGCCCGGTCGCGGGCGCTCTTGGCCGAACCACCCGCCGAGTCTCCCTCGACGATGTAGAGCTCGCACGAGGCAGGGTCGGACAGCTGGCAGTCGGCGAGCTTGCCGGGGAGCGACCCGCTCTCCAGGAAGGACTTGCGACGCGTGAGGTCGCGCGCCTGTCGCGCCGCGATGCGTGCTTTCGCGGCGCTGGAGGCCTTCGTGAACACGCGCTTGGCGTCCCCGGGATGCTCCTCGAGCCACGTGGTGAGCTGGGCGTTGACC
>JBKPMF010000306.1:0-7357 GCA_046732015.1 Actinomycetota bacterium | reverse complement strand
CTTTCACGTAGACCCAGACGCCGACGCCGAAGGGGTTCACCAGGGTCGCGATCGCGGTCAGTCCGGCGATGAGGGCGAGCCGGGTGCGTCGAGGGTCTCGCCCGATCACGTCTTCGAAAAGGGCCAGGCCGACCAGCAACGGGGCGAACACGAAGCTCCCGTGCACGTTGGCCCAGACGATGGCCAGCACCGGCAGGGCCCACAGCCGTGCCGGACGCTCGTGGCGGCCCGCCAGTATCCACAACGAGGCGGCGAACAAGGGCACCGCGAATAGCTGGGGTCGCATCGCCAGCGTCTGCAGGCACACGACGAATCCTCCGAGTGACAGCAACGACGAGGTCCGCGGGTCCGCCCCCTTGGCCCGGCACGCCAGGTAGACCAGGGCGAACGTCAGCCCGATGAGGCCGGCTCGAAGCAGAGCGATCGTGGCGAAGCCTCCGACGCGATGCGCCGAAGCCAGCAGGGCCTGCGCCCCCCACTGCTGGTCCAGCCACGGCGTGCCGGCCACCGTGAACGTCCACGAATCCGCCCTCGGGATCGTCCCGCGCAGGACCTGCTCACCGGCACGCACGTGGTAGGCGAGGTCGATCGCCACCATGCGGGTCGCGAGCGAGACCACGACCGGGATGACGACGGGAAGGGCCGCCCAGACGTGATCGAGGGTGGGCCACCCGGGTCGGCGCATCGCCGATGGCGAAGCATCGTGTTCCCCGTGGCCGGAGCCGGGAGCCGGGTCGAGGACGGGTCGCAGTGCATGGGCCATCTCCCCGTTTCCATCGGCCGGCGGACCCGGGCGCTGGAGTCCACGCACGTGCGTACGTAGGACTACGTAGCCACCCTCCGGGAAACACGGAATTCCCTGGTCAGACCGCGGAATTTACCGTGGTTCTCGCACTCAAGCTTCACGGCTGAGAGGACGAAAACCCTCCCAGCAAGGACGGATCTTTCGGAGGAAGGGGGTGTAGCACATGTTCCTGCGTCTCTACACGAGCGCGACCTCTTGGTGGGACGGGCTCAAGGCTCGGGCCGCTGAGGAAGGTGGCGCGACCGCGGTGGAGTACGCGCTGATGGTTGCCCTGATCGCGGTGGTCATCATCGCCGCCGTGGCCTTCATCGGCACGAGCTCCAGCACGCAGTTCCAGTCGGTCGGTGATTGCGTCAACGACCCGGGCGGCTGCGGCTAAACCGCAACGTCTGACAGCAAGAGCGGCTGCACGCCGGCCGCTCACTCTCCCGGATCGAAGCCGGGGGAGTGAGGGACCGGCGGACGAGCGAATGAGGTAGGAGATGGAGAGATCGTCGAAGCTTCGCCGTCGCGCCCGTCGAGAAGACGGGGCTGCGGCGGTCGAGTTCGCGTTGATCGTGGGCCTCCTGGCGATGCTCATCTTCGGGATGATGGAGTTCGGTCTCGCGTTCTGGCAGCTCCAGAGCCTGCGAGCCGCCGCACGCGAGGGCGCGCGGGTGGCCGCGGTGGGTGGAGATGAGACCCAGATCCGGGACGCGGTCGTGGGGGCCTCCTCGGGGGCGCTTCCGGCCGGCTACACCGGGCTCACCCTCAACCCCGTCGGTGGCTGCCCAGAACCGGGCGACGCCCCGATCGACCAGTCGGTGACGGTCTCGATCGATCCCGACAGCCTTCCCTCGGGCGTGCAACAGATCTTCTCGATCGACATCCCCCTCCTCCCGTCGTTCTCCCTGAACCCACAGATCGAAGGGACGTTCCGGTGCGAACCGGTCTGATCAGCGGATGGCGCTCGGCGCGGAGCCGTGCGAACGACGAGTCGGGAGCCGTGCTCGTCATCACCGTGCTCACGCTGGTGGCCATCATCGGGATGCTCGTCCTGACGGTCGACGTCGGCGGCCTGTTGCTCAAGCGACGGGCGATGGTGAACGCGTCGGACGCTGCGGCCTTGGCCGCGGCGCAATCGTGCGCGGACACGAACGATTCGTTCTCGCCTGAGGGCCGGGCGGACATCTACGCCTCCTCCAACGTCGAAGGGTTGGTTGCCGAGAACGGCGGCATCACCGAGATCGTGGGCTGCGACAGCACGCGTGGACACGTCACGGTGCAGTACTCCCATCCGCAATCGCTCTTCTTCGGCGGAATCTTCGGATTCGGCGACAGCGGATCGGTCACGACGGCCGCCACCGCCGCCTGGGGACCGGCCGCTGGCGGCTATGCGGTGCCGATCGTCCTGGAATCGGGCTACATCCAAGGCATCTGCAAGATCCCTGACGGCGTCTCGATCGGTGACACCTGTGCCATGTGGTACAACAACGGCGATTCGTCGTTGGGCGACGCCAACTGGGGGTACATGAACCTCGACCAGTGGAACGTCGCGTCCAACACGAATTGCCACAACGCGGGTTCCTCCGACCGCCGGGATTGGATCGTCAATGACTATCCGACCCTCCTGACGTTGAACGGAAGTCCTCCGGGGAGCGAGCCGACCTACGTCTGCAACGACACCGGCCACAGCACGAGCAACTGGCAGGACCTGACCGACCGGATGAACGAGAACGACATCGTGTTGTTCCCGGTGAACGACTGCGACGGCCAGCTGGACAAGAGCGGTGGCGTCACGCCCTGCCCCAGCACGCCGGACAAGTACGACATCATCGGATTCACCAAGCTGAAGGTGACGGCGGTGTACGAAGGCGACGATCCCGCCGCCGTCGGAACGGCCGGCGTCAACGGCACCTGCTCCCCGGCGATCAGCGCCTTCACGACCGGACAGACGTGGAGCCTGTCCTCGTCCTACGGCACGGGCGGCGGCTGCCCCTCCAGCACCCCGGACACGGTGGCGAGCTCCTCGGTGCACATCTTCCCGAAGAAGGGCGCGGAGTACACGCAGTGTGCGCCCGGCGACCTCTCGGCGTCGTGTGCCTACTGGTTCGACGCGACCGCGCGGACGATCACGTGGCGAGCCGCCCCGGCGAACAATCTCAAGGTTACGTACGGCTGGTCGATGAACGGTACTGCGGGAGCGTGCGGGATCCACCCGAGCGACCCCAACGCGATCTGTTTGGTGACGGAGTGGCAAGGCTTCTCGACCACCGGTGGAACCATCGGTGAGGGAGAGGACTTCGGAGTGAGTGCGTTCGCCTTGTGCGACCTCACGATCGGTTCTTGCCCCGAGGAGACATAAGGCAAGTCGAAAGGAGCGAAGGGCGATGAGGTCACGCGGTCTGGTGGTCGCTATCGCTGTGGTCCTCGCCATCGTGGCGTCCGCAGCGGTGATCCTGTACACGAACGGGGTGAAGGAGGACGCCGTCACGGGCGGATCTTTGAGCGAGGTCGTCGTGGCCTCGCAGGACATCCCGGCCAACACCAACTTGAACCCGTTGCTGGACCAGGGCGTGTTCTCCACGCTCCGGGTCCCGACCGACGCGGTGGTCGATGGCGCCATCAGTGACCTGTCGCAATTGCGAGGGCTCACGAGCACGGCCCCGATCCTGGCGAACGAGCAGATCCCGGTCGGACGCCTCTCCAGCGGTGAGTCGCCGCAGGGAGGTCCCCTCGGGATCAGCGACGGGAACATCGCGGTGTCCATCCGCGTCGACGACGAGGCTGCCGTGAACGGCTCGATCACCCGGGGTTCGTCCATCGTGGTCTACGCCACGTTCGAGTCCCCGGAGTTCCTGCCGGGCGGCACCCCGCAGCAGCAGATCACCAAGGCGGGGACCAGCGTGCAGACGTCGGAGCTCCCGACCCTCACGACCACCTTGATCCCGGCGGTTCGGGTCCTGGAGGTCGTCAACCCCGTGGTCGCCGAAGGCAGCAGCCAGTCGGCGAACGAGCCGGTCACCCTGACCCTCGACCTCACGCCGCAGGATGCACAGAACCTCGTGTATGCCCAGGAGACCGGCCGGATCTGGATCGGCCTGCTCCCGCCGGACGAGGAAGTGGGACACCCGCTTCCCTTCTCGGTGATCCCGATCGACCGCGTGCTGGGACAGAAGTCGTGAATGAGCCCAGCGTCGTCGCCGTCGGCACTCCTCAGTCGTTCCGCCAGCAGCTGGCGCGGGCGCTGGAGATCGAGCCCGAGGAGGTGGGCTGGGTCCAGTCCGCGACCGCGGCCGAAGAGCTGTTGATCCACGCGTTCAACCCGATCGAGGTGCTGGTCCTGTCGCCGGAGGTCAAGGAGCCCGATGCCCTCGGGCTCGCCGAGTTCGTCGGCCGTCAGGCGCCGGGCACGGCGATCGTCCTGGTGCGCGACCACACATGGAACGGGCTGCTCCCCGCCGCGATGCGGGCCGGCATCCGCGACGTGGTGGACATGACCCAGGGCAACGAGGAACTCCGCGACGCCGTCGAACGCGCCATCGTGTGGGCCTCGAACCTTCGTTCGGTCAGCGTGACACGCTCGGAAGGCCACCAGTCGCAGAAGGGGCGGATCATGTCGGTGTTCTCGTCCAAGGGCGGGGCCGGCAAGACCTTCCTCACCACGAACCTCTCCTGCGCCATCGCGGACATCACGGGTCAGGACACGGCCGTGGTCGACCTCGACTTCGACATGGGTGACGTCTTCACCTATTTCGGCACCGAGCCCGACACGAGCATCCCCGACCTCATGGCCCTGGGTGAAGGCGCGACGCACGAGCAGGTGCGAGGCCTGGGCCAGCAGGTGGGCGACCACCTGTGGGCGTTCGGTGCACCGATCGATCCGGCGGCTGAGGCGCCCGCCGGGGAGTCGATCGGCAAGTTCCTGCGGGCGATCCGCAACGACTTCCCGCATGTGGTGGTCGATGCGTCGGTCGACTACTCGGACTCCGCGCTCGTGTGCTTCGACCTCAGCGACATCATCTGCCTGATCACCAGCCTGGATGTCGTCGGCGTGAAGCACCTGGGCAAGGCTCTCGACACCCTGCTGACGATCGGTCTGCCACGAGAGCGCTTCCGTGTCGTGCTCAACCGTGCCGACTCCAAGGTTGGCTTGGACTCGGTTGACGTCGAGCGCGTCATGAAGATCCAGGTCGACGCCATGATCCCGTCGAGCCGGCTCGTGCCGACCTCGTTGAACAAGGGTCGCCCCGTCGTCCTCGACGAGCCATCGTCGGAGGTGGCGGTGGCGGTGCGTCAGCTCGCCGGCCGCTTCCTGGCAGGAACCCCAGGAGACGAGCTGGCGGAGAGCCCGGCGGCCGACTCCAAGAAGAAGAAGCGTCTGTTCGCCAAGAGCTAGCCACGAAGCCAAGGAGGCTCCCGAGATGTCCCTCGCAGACAGGCTGGCCAAGAGCCAGCAGAAGGACCGGATGTCCGAGGTCCGGGTCAAGGTGCAGGAGCGCCTGGTCGAGGTGCTCGGCCCGCGGCTCTACGACTCGACGCTGTCCGACAACGAACTCGAAGGCCTGGTCCACCAGCGCCTGCGCGAGCTCCTCGATGAAGAGGAAGGCCCGCTCTCGGCGCAGGAGAAGCTGCTGATCGTTCGCCAGATCGGCGACAGCGTGCTGGGCTTGGGACCGCTCGAGCCCTACGTGCGTGACCCGGAAGTCACCGAGATCATGGTGAACAAATGGGACACGATCTACGTGGAGCGTGCCGGCAAGCTGTACTGGACCGGCACGAAGTTCCACGACGAGCAGCAGCTGCGTCGGACGATCGACAAGATCGTCGGCAAGGTTGGCCGCCGCGTCGACGAGGCCAGCCCGTACGTGGACGCCCGTCTGCCCGACGGCTCGCGTGTCAACGCGGTGATCCCGCCGCTCGCGATCGACGGTCCTGCCCTGACGATCCGGAAGTTCTCCGCCGACCCCTACCAGGCCGACGATCTGGTGGAGTTCGGCACGATGAGCTCGTCGACGGCCAAGTTCCTGGACGCCTGCGTCCGCGGCCGGATCAACATCATGGTCTCCGGAGGAACGGGCGCCGGCAAGACGACCACGTTGAACGTGCTGAGCTCGTTCATCCCCGATGACGAGCGCATCATCACGATCGAGGACGCGGCCGAGCTCAAGCTGCAGCAGCCGCACGTGGTCCGCCTCGAGGCCCGCCCACCGAACATCGAGGGCAAGGGGCAGGTCTCGATCCGCGACCTGGTCCGCAACTCCTTGCGGATGCGGCCCGACCGCATCGTCGTCGGTGAGTGTCGTGGTCCCGAGGCCCTCGACATGCTCCAGGCCATGAACACCGGTCACGACGGTTCGATCAGCACCGTCCACTCGAACTCGCCTCGCGACTCACTCAGCCGGCTCGAGACGATCACGTTGATGGCGGGCATGGACCTGTCGCCGAGGTCGGTGCGTGAGCAGATCAGCTCGGCGATCCAATTGATCGTTCACCAGTCGCGGCTCAAGGACGGTTCGCGCCGCATCACCCACGTCACCGAGGTGGCGGGCATGGAGAGCGACGTGATCACGTTGCAGGACATCTTCGTGTTCGACTTCGGCGCGGGGTTGGACGAAGAGGGCAAGTTCAAGGGCCACATGAAGGCCACCGGCCTGCGGCCCATGTTCCTGGACAAGATGGCGGAGCGCGGGGTCTTCCTCGACGCCGAGACCTTCGCCCTCGAGCCGAAGGAAGGCCGATGATCGGCGCGATCGCCGCTTCGTTCTGGAGTTCGCCGGTCGCCCAGATCGTGCTGGCCGCCCTGGTGGGCGCCGCGGTCTTCGTGCTGGGGTGGCTCCTGCTCGGTGTCGCTTCGCGCGCCAAGAAGGACCGCGAGATCGCGGCCCGTATGGCGGCCGTCACCGGCGCCCCCCGGCAACCGGTGTCGCAGGCGTCCGAAGGCACCCAGGGATGGATCCCCGACCGCGTCTCGCACTTCGGTCGCCGGTTCGCCGAATCCCGTGGGTTCAGCGACCGGTTGGACGCCGAACTCGAGGCGGCCGGGGTCAAGGTCCGCTCGGGGGAATTCGTGGTGCTCTCGGTGGTGGCCTTCCTCGTGGGCGGCGTGCTCGGCGCGGCACTGATGCGGAGCCCGCTCCTCGCGCTGCTGATCGCAGCCATCTGTGGCTTCGCGCCCACGGCCGCGCTCCGCGCGGCGCTGCGCAAGCGCACGGAGCGGATGCGCGAACAGCTCCCCGACGTCTTGACGATCATGGCGAGCTCGCTGCGAGCGGGCCACAGCTTCATGCAGGCCCTCGACACGGTCGCGCGAGAGATCCCGCAGCCGGCCGCGACCGAGTTCCAGCGTGTGGTCGCCGAGATCCGTCTGGGCCGTTCCACCGACGACGCGTTGGAGGCGCTCTCCGAGCGCGTCGGCAGCAGCGACTTCAAGTGGGCGGTCCTGGCCGTCAACATCCAGCGTGAGGTCGGCGGCAACCTCGCCGAGATCCTCGACAACGTGGCCGACACGCTTCGCGAACGCGCGCAGATGCGTCGGCAGATCCGCGTGCTGACCGCGGAAGGCCGCCTGTC
>JBKPMF010000305.1:0-4932 GCA_046732015.1 Actinomycetota bacterium | reverse complement strand
CGATCTGCAGGTAGTGGTGGCGTGGGCGGGCTGAACTCGACCTTCATGATGCTGCAGGCTACCGGGCAAGTGAACGGTCGACCCGGCGGATCATGCGCGCCAGGCCCTCCAGCAACGACACCGAGACGTCGGGGTCGGCCTCGAGCATCTTCAGGAAGGGCTTGCGGTCGATCATGAGCAGGGTCATCGGCGTTTCGGTGAGGACGGTGGCGGTGCGAGCTCCGCCGTCGATCAGCGAGATCTCCCCGAAATGATCGCCCGGGAGGATGCGATGGACGGTCCGTCCCTTCACGGTCACCTTCGCCTGCCCGGTGATCGCCACGAAGAAGCTCTCGCCCGGCTGCCCCTCCTTCACCACCGAGGCGCCTTCCATGAAGTCCGCCATCTCCGCGAGCGAGCCCAGCTTCTTCAGGTGTCGTTTCGAGAGCCCCTCGAACAGGGGCACGCCGGCCAGCACGTTGTCAAGCTTGGGCTTCGCCATGGTGCCTCCTCGGTGCGTTCCTTCCTCGGTCGGGCCTGAGGTCACAGCCTAGCCCGTGTGGCACCCGGAGAGGAGGCTGCGCCACAGCGGCGAGACGACCATGTCGGAGCCGGCGGATATGGTTCGCGCTCCACCGGACCTCCCCCGGAAGGGAGACGGTGTCGTGGCACCCACCGCGGCTCGCCGCATCGGCACCATCGAGGACGACCTGCAGGTTCCCGCGGGCCGGGTCATCGTGCGGCAGGGCGAGCCCTGCTCGGGGGTGTCCGTCGTGACGCACGGCGCCCTGCTCGAATCGGCGGTCGATGACGACGGCCGGGTGCTTGGGCTCGACGTCCTGGGGCCGGGCGATCCCGTCGGCGGGCCGGACGGTTCGCCCGCCCCCGCCGACGTGCGAGCGCTCGGCACCGTCCGGCTCCGACCGGTGGAGCCTGACCATGCCGGGTGGCTCGTCGACGGTCGTCGGCAACGACTCGCGGATCTCGCTCACCAGCTGGCCTGGCTCGACGTCACCGATCGTGTGTCCCTCCGCCTCGAGGACCTCGCGCGGCGATTCGGTCGCCCGGCTCCGGGCGGCACGTTGGTGCGCCTCGCGCTCACCCAGGAGGACCTGGCGGCGCTGTGCGGGACGTCGCGTGAATCGGCGAACCGGGCGTTGCGGGCGCTCCGTGATGACGGCCGCGTCCTGGTCGCGGGGCGAGGGCGCTTCCTGATCCCCACCCTGGTTGCCGTGCCGGGAGCCCGATGAGTCCCGACGGCTCAGGCGCCCGGACCGGCGGTCGAGCCCTCCTGCAGGATCACCAGGCTGCAGGTAGGGCAGTAGCGACCGCGACCCTTGACCGGTTTGCCGCATCGTTCGCATGAACGCGGCTCAGCCGCCGACCACACGGGGTCCTTGCCACGGCCGTGCTTCCGCACGCGGCCTTCGGCCTCCAGCTTCAGCAGGTGGGCGAGCACGGAGCGAGCCGCCAGCTCGTGCACCTCGGCCGGGTAGTCGGCATAGATCGTGGCCACCATCGCCTTGACGGTGACACCGTCGTCCGCCACGGCCGCCACCACCTGTTCCTCCCGCTGCGCCCGGTGGTCCACGTACTCCTGGAGCGTGCGCTCGGCACGGAGCACGACGGGGCCGTGGCCCGGATAGATCGTTCGCGGCTTCAGGTCCTGCATCACGGCCAGGGACCGCAGGTACTGCGTCAGATCGCCGTCCGGCGGATCGATGAAGCTCGTTCCCCGCCCCAGCACGGCGTCGCCCGTGAACAGCGCTCGTTCGCGGGGCACGTGGAAGGACACGTGATCGCTCGTGTGCCCGGGGGTGTGGATCGCCACGACGTCCATCCCCGGCAACGGCAGTCGCTGGCCGTTCCGCACGTGCTCGGCGCCGGCGAGGCGGAAGGCGAACAGCGGCGCACCCACCATCGCGGCGAACGCCGCCGCCCCCGGGGCATGGTCGGGATGATCGTGCGTCACCGCCACCGCCGCCACGGGACCCGTGGCGATCGCGGTGCTCGCGACCTCCTCGAGGTGCGCCTGGTCATCGGGACCGGGGTCGATCACCACCACGGGACCCTCACCCACGATCCACGTATTGGTCCCCTCCAGCGTGAACACGCTTGGGTTGGGAGCCAGCACCCTCGTGACGCGCAGCATCGGCTCAGTCCTGCCAGAACACCGAGCGCGGCAGGCGTTCCACCTGGTCGTCGTCGGGCTCACGGGTGTCGAAGGTCAGGTCCAGCAACGCCTCGGCGGTCTCACAGGCCGCCAGCTGCGTCACCGTGTACCAGGTGGGCCAGTAGAGCTTGCGTTCGCCTCGCTCCCATTCAGCCATCAACCGGCGAGGTTCCACCCACCAGGCGCGGACCGCCTCGTCTCCGTCGGGGGTGGGGTCGAGTTCGCCGGGCGCCCGCAGCGCGAAGTACCGAGCGTCGAACCGGACCGGGACATCCTCCGGCGCGATCCAGTGGCACAGCGCCCGTAGCTGGGAGGCCTCGGGAGGGAACGCCTCGACCGGATCCATCGCGCCGGGCGAGCCCGCGGGGACCAGGCCGTTCGCGGTCAGCGCGAGCCCCGCTTCCTCCACGAGTTCGCGCACGGCCGCGGCGCGAGGCGCCTCATCCACCGAACCGAACCAGCGCCCGGCCAGCACCGCGTCGTCTTCGTCCACCGCCCCACCCGGGAAGACCACGTACGACGGCAGGAACCGGCTCGCGGCACTGCGTTCGAGCACCAACACCTCCGGCCGTTCGCCCGCATCCCTGACGGCGACAACGGAGGCGGCTTGCCTGATCCGATCGGTCACGGCGCGATTCTCCCAGGTCACGCACCCGTCGCCGGAACAGCGAGGATGTCGCGCCTGCCCTGCACGCTCGATACTTCGGGGACATGAGCCGACCGGTGTTCGACGCCGTGGCCGCGCTGATCGGCGAGCGCGGTCCCATCACCTTCGCCGAGTACATGGAGCTGGCCCTGTACGGCCCCGGTGGCTACTACGAGCATCCGCCGGTGGGATCGCGCGGCGACTTCGTCACCAGTCCTCACGTCCACCCGGTGTTCGGGACCTTCGTGGCCGGCGCCGTTCGCGAGATCTGGGATCGGCTCGGGCGACCCGACCCCTGCCACCTGATCGAGGCCGGTGCAGGCGACGGCACCTTGCTCCGCCAGATGCTCGAACACCTCGACGATCTTCCCCTCCGAACGATCGCGGTCGAGCGCAGTCGAGGGGCTCGGGAGAACCTCAACACGATCGACGGCGTGACCGTGCTCGATCGCGTGCCCGCCGGCGGCGCGGGCATCGTGGTGGCCCACGAGCTCCTGGACAACCTGGCCTTCCGGAGGGTCCGTGGCACCGAGGACGGGCCCCGCGAAGTACGGGTCGCCGTCGAGAGCGACACCCTCGTTGAAGTGCTGACGCCGCTCCAGCCCGGCGAACCGAGGGCGACCCCGATCGACCTCTCGCCCGGCGAGGAGACCCTGATCCCGACGGGGGCAACGTCATTCGTCCTCCAGACCCTCGAGTGCCCCGACCCCAGAGCGCTCCTGGCCATCGACTACGGAACGGAACGGGGGGCGGGTGGCGCCGTCCACGGGTACCGACACCACCGCGTGGTCGAGGACGTCCTCCGAGACCCCGGCGACACCGACATCACGGCGGGCGTCGATTTCGGCATCCTCCGTGCCACCGCGACCTCGGCCGGACACCGGGCGTTCCCCACGATCTCCCAGCGCGAGGCATTGACGGCGCTCGGGTTCGAGCCGTGGTTGCTCACCCAACTCGAGCGTCAGGGGGACCTGCTCAACACCGGCCGGGGCGGCGACGCCGTGCGGGCTTGGGGAGGGCGGAGCCGCGCGGTCATGTTGATCGACCCGGCGGGTCTCGGGCGCTTCCGGTGGTTCGTGGCGGCGAACACCGACATCACCGAGCCGCCCTGGCTCAGCGATGGTCGCTCCCGCACCGACTAGCGACGCAGGTCGAAGGCACCACCACCATCGTGGTCAACGGCGAACGGAGCTCACAGAGAACGGAGTCGGCGAGCGCCGGGCGATTCCCCATCGGGATCGGTCTGTTCGACCTCGGCGACCGTGAGATCGATCGCCATCGTCGGCTCGTCGCCCGCGGTGAATGCTCGGCGCAATCGGATGGCGAGCCGGTTCAGTTGGTCGATCGCCGACGCCTCGCCGTCACCCCAGAACGTATCCATCTCGTCGGGATCGAGCGTGCCGGGCGACGGCAGGCGCTCCCCGTCCGCGGTCAGCAGGACGCATCGTCCCTCGTGTTCGTTCCGGGCGCCGATGAAGCCTTCGATCCGGTCCCACGGCACGTTGCGGGAGCGGACCGCCTTGTTGATGGTGATCCCGGCCCGGTCGGCATGGAACCCGATCCGGGACAGCCGCAGCGTGAGCCAGGCGCATCCCAGCAGGAGCGCGCAGCCCGCGGCTCGGACCGCGAAGGGGAACGGCGAGAAGAGGAAGGCGACCCCGAGCGCGACGGGCACCAGTGCGGGGACCTGCGATTCCAGACGCCATCCCTTCGCCCAGATGTCGACGCTGCCATCCTTGTCCACCCGCGTGCGGAACAGGCCGATCGTTTCCATGCTCGGATCACCCCTCGCGTTCCCTATCGGCCATCCGACGTGCAGAACTGGAGCCCGAAACACTCAAGGCAGCGGCGACTCGTGAGCAAGACGCCGCAGGGACGCCGTGCGCAGTGAGCCGGTCTGCGCCTGGATCAAGAAGAAGGTGGCCTCGCGCGAGAGCCGTTGCGCGGGGTGGGTCAGGTTCATCGCTCCCCCGCCTGAGGATGCGACCAGCGCATCCGTGGCTCTGCGGGCGAGGTCCAGCCCGCGGTCACGCTCGAAGGCTCCTCGTTCCAGCACCGACTCGAACCCATCGTCGCTCGCGCCGATCAGGGCGGCCGCCATGCGGTCGGCGCCGGTTTGGCGGTACGTCAACTC